>JANNBG010000239.1:0-3294 GCA_031385205.1 Rhodobacterales bacterium | reverse complement strand
GCACCTATATTCCGATGGCGATGGGCACCAATGACCAATGGGAAGCCGCCACCATGGGCTATAACAACATCGGGCCGAACTATTGGAAGGGTGAGGAAGGGCGTCTGGCGCTGATTGCGGGCACGCAAAAGTTGACCGATGCGGATTGGGTGGCACCCTTCACCACGTTGGCGCGCTGGAAGGATTATCTGGGTGACGGGTTTGAAGCACAAACCTATCCGGACAGCCAGAACCTGTTCACGCTTGGCCGCGCGGCGATCTATCCTGCGGGATCGTGGGAAATTTCGGGCTTTAACACGCAAGCGACCTTCAAGATGGGGGCCTTTGCCCCACCCGTGGTGAATGCGGGCGATCCGTGTTTTATCAGCGACCACACCGATATCGGCATCGGGATGAACGCGAAAACCGCCAACCCGGATGCGGCCAAGGCGTTTCTGGAATGGGTGGGTTCGCCCGAATTTGCCACACTCTATGCCAACGCCCTGCCGGGGTTCTTTTCCTTAAATTCCACACCCGTGGTGATGGAAGACCCTCTGGCGCAAGAGTTTGTGTCCTGGCGCGGCAAATGTGGGTCAACCATCCGGTCGACCTATCAGATCCTGTCACGCGGCACGCCAAACCTGGAGAATGAGACGTGGAATGCGTCGGCGCAGGTCATCAAAGGGGCCGAGACGCCGGACGCGGCAGCCAAGCGGCTGCAGGACGGGTTGGCAAGCTGGTACGCACCACAGCAGTGAGTGCTTGTTGAAACCGCCGGGGGGCTTTGCGCCCCCCAGCTCAGCGGTTTCTTGAACCGATGGCGAAACCGCTGAGCTACCCCGCAAGAGAGTTAAGAACAGAGGAAGGCGCAGAAAGTGCGATTGAAGCCGCATGTCATCGTGTTTCTGGCACCTGCCGTGCTGATTTATACGGCGGTGATGATCGTGCCGTTGTTTCAGACGCTGCTTTTGGCGTTTCAGTCAGATAATGGTTTCGCGGGCCTTGCGAATTTCCGCACGCTGTTTGGTGATCCGCGCTGGTCGGATGCGTTCTGGAATGCGCTGGGGAATAACTTCTGGTTTTTCGTTGTGCATATGGGGGTGCAGAACCCGATTGGCATCGCGCTGGCGGCGGTACTGTCACAGCCACGCCTGCGGTTCGCGGCGCTGTATCGGTCGGCGATTTTCATCCCGACCATCCTGAGTTTCGTCATTGTCGGCTTTGCGTGGAAGCTGATCCTGTCACCGATCTGGGGCATTGCGCCCAATATGCTGGATGCGGTGGGGTTGAAGTTTCTGTTCGCGCCGTGGTTGGGGCGCGAGGAATATGCGCTGACGACGCTTGCGCTGATATCGGTCTGGCAGTTCGTCGGCATCCCGATGATGCTGATCTATGCAGCACTGCTGTCCATCCCCGAAGAGGTGCTGGAGGCGGGCGAGATGGATGGGCTGACAGGGTGGGCCGCGTTCTGGCGCATCAAGCTGCCGTTGATCTTGCCATCCATCGGGATCATTTCCATCCTGACATTCGTGGGCAATTTCAATGCGTTCGATCAAATCTATTCGGCCCAAGGCGCGCTGGCCGGGCCGGATTATGCAACCGATATTCTGGGCACGTTCCTGTACCGGACGTTCTTTGGGTTTCAGTTGCAACAAGGCGACCCGCATATGGGGGCCGCGATTGCGAGCGCGATGTTTGTGATTATCCTTGCGGGGGTGTGCATCTATCTGTGGGGCATCCAGACCCGCATGCGCCGGTATCAGTTCTGATGGCCGTGCGTTCCAACCCGTTGCATTCATTCGCAGCACATGCGGCGTTGATTGGGTATACGGTGATTGCGCTATTCCCCGTAGTTGTCATCATCATCAACGCGTTCAAGACGCGCAAGGCGATCTTTACCGAACCGCTGGCCCTGCCGAATGCGGAAACGTTCAGCATGATCGGCTTTCAGACGGTGATGAAACAGGGCGATTTCGTGCAGTATTTCACGAATTCGATGATCGTGACGGTGGCCAGCCTGTTTTTCATCCTGCTGTTCGGCGCGATGGCGGCGTTTGCACTGTCGGAATACCGGTTCCGTGGAAACCAGTTGTTGGGGTTGTATCTGGCACTGGGGATCATGATTCCCATCCGCATCGGCACGGTGGCGATACTGAAGTTGATGGTGGCGACGGGGCTGATTAACACGCTGACGGCGTTGATTTTGGTCTATGTGGCGCAGGGGTTGCCACTGGCGGTGTTCATCCTGTCGGAATTCATGCGGCAGGTTTCGGATGATCTGAAAAACGCAGGCCGCATTGATGGGATGAGCGAATATGCCATATTCTTCAAGCTGGTATTGCCGCTTGTTAAACCATCCATGGCGACGGTGGCGGTGTTCAACATGATCCCGATCTGGAACGATCTGTGGTTTCCGCTGATCCTTGCCCCCGGTGAGGCGACAAAGACGCTAACCTTGGGCAGTCAGGTGTTCATCGGGCAGTTTGTGACGGATTGGAATGCGGTGTTATCCGCCCTGTCACTGGCCATTCTGCCAGTGCTGATCCTGTATGTGATTTTCTCACGGCAGTTGATCCGTGGCATAACGAGCGGAGCCGTGAAATGAAGGTGATGATTGCAGGCCTTGGCAACATGGGGATGAGCCATGCGTTGGCGCATCACAACACGGGTGCGGAGGTTGTGCTGGTGAACCGGTCTGCCGTCACCCTGCCCCATGGGATGGAAAACTACCCGTTTTTCAAGACTTTTGCCGACGGTCTTGCCACGCAACCTGACCTTGTCATCGTTGCCACCTATTCTGACAGCCATGCCGATTTTGCCATCGCCGCGATGGAGGCAGGTGCGGATGTCTTTGTCGAAAAGCCGCTGGCAACGACCGTGGCAGATGCGCAAAGGGTGGTGGATTGCGCTGTGCGATTGGGGCGGAAACTGGTGGTGGGGTACATCCTGCGGCATCATCCATCCTGGGTGCGGCTGATTGCGGAAGCGCGGGCATTGGGGGGGCCTTATGTGTTCCGCCTGAACCTGAACCAGCAGTCGAAAGGTGCGACGTGGGACACGCATAAACACCTGATGCAGACGACCAGCCCGATTGTGGACTGCGGGGTGCATTATGTGGATGTGATGTGCCAGATTACCGATGCAAAACCGCTGCGTGTGCATGGCATGGGGTTGCGGCTTTCGGATGAGATTGCACTGGATATGTATAATTATGGCCAGTTTCAGGTGGTCTTTGCGGATGGATCGGTGGGCTGGTATGAAGTCGGCTGGGGCCCGATGATGAGCGAGACGGCATCGTTTGTGAAGGATATCATC
>JANNBG010000226.1:0-2173 GCA_031385205.1 Rhodobacterales bacterium | reverse complement strand
TTGTCGGCGACAGTCAGGTGCGGAAACAGCGCGTAGTGTTGAAAGACCATGTTCACCGGCCTGCGATAGGCGGGCATGGCGTTGACGTTTTGCCCGTCGATCAGGATGTCGCCAGTGGTTGGTGCTTCAAACCCGGCCAGCATGCGCAGTGCTGTGGTCTTGCCGCAGCCGGAGGGGCCGAGGAAGGACAGAAATTCACCGCGCGTGATGTCGAGCGTCAGCGTGTCTGCGGCCAGCACATCGCCATACCGCTTTGTCGCCGCACGGAACTGCGCGATGGTGGGGCTATAGCCATCCACCCCCGTGCCGCCATGGTCAAAGCCGCTTTGCATGTGATCGCGCATATCCTATGAAACACATCAAATCCTAGGAAGTGATCGAATGGCTGTATATATCACAAATGGGGTATCCTTGTCTTTCGGTGTAGTCATTTGACGCCGCCCGGCTGGGCCACATCACTGGCGTCTGTGGTAACGGCGTTGAACGCGCCGATCCTGCCGCAATCGTTGTCTGATCTGTTGCGGCAGGTTGCCCCGTTTACCTATGCTGTGATCTTCGGATATCGCGGCGCGGCACGCCCGATTGCGTTGCACGACGATTTCCCGCAGGGCAAACGGCGCGTTTTCGTGACGGACTATCAGGCAGGCCCCTATTTGCTGGACCCGTTTTATCAGGCGGCGGTGCGGCCAGCGGTGCCGGGGTTGTACCGGCTGCGTGATATTGCACCGGACCGGTTTTATCAGGGGGAATACTTTCGCAATTACTATGTGCAGACCGGATTGGCCGAGGAAATCGGCTTTGTCGTGGATGTGCCAAACCGGACGGTTGTGGTGTTGTCACTGATGCGGACGGAAAGACCGTTCTCGCAAAAGGAGTTCGTGGCGCTGGAAGCGATGTTTCCGCTGGTGGCGGCGGTGGTGCGCAAACAGTGGGCTGATCTGGCGCAGCAGTTTGGTGAAGATGGCAAGGCGGCGGACCCACAAGGGCTGCAAGGGCGGGTGGCCTATGTGTTTCGCAGTTTTGGCGATGGTATCCTGACCCCGCGCGAACGCGAGGTGGTGGAGTTTACGCTGAAGGGACACTCTGCCGAGTCGGTGGGGCAGTTGTTGGGGATATCACCCGGCACGGCGCGCATTCACCGGCGCAATATCTATGCCAAGCTGCGGATCAATTCGCAGGGAGAGTTGTTTTCGCGTTTTCTGGATACGCTGGTCGATCTGACGTGACGGGGCGGATGCGGGCGTTGCCGACGCGCGTGGTCAATAGATCACTTGTTTCAGCGTGATGGTCACGGGTGCGTTCAACGCAACCTGAACGCTGCCGCGTGCGATCAGCCAACCATCTGCCCGCGTCAGGCGCGCGACGATTTGCATCTTTTCAGCATCGGCGGGCTGCGCGAGGGAAAAGGCAATGGTGTTAGATGCGCCGTCACTGTTGACGTGCGTTTCGGCAACACGCCGTTGCGCGCTGTCCTGAATGGCGGGGTCTTCGACATAAATCTCAATTTCACCTTCCGGAATGGCCTTGCCACCGGCAAAGGTGATGTCACCGCGCATGTCGGGTGATTGTGCGACGGCGGTGCCGCTGGCTGCGGCCACAGCTGCCATGGCGGCAGCTGCCAAAACCGTGCGGCGGTTGGTCGGTTGCTTCATCACGTCGTTTCCTTTGCCGTCAGGAGGGGCGCGTGCAAGCCCCCCTCCCGTTTTGCGTCAGATGACAAAGAAGTCCAGCGCCGACAGGTTCAGGTTTGCGCGCAGTTGGGCAAACTGAACAGCGTCATCGCCGCCTGAGCCATCGGCATCATAAGACAATGCACCAGTGTCGGTGTCATAGATGATGCGGTCGTCGGCCGCATTGGCAATGCCTGCTGCACTTTTGTAAAACGCCCCCAACGCCAAAGCACCGTTGCCGCCGATCGCCGTGAAGATGAGGTTATCGAGCAGGATCATATCATTGGCGACGCTGAAGTCGTTGATGCGGTCGATATTGCCGTCACCCAGTGCGGTTGAGAACCGGAAGGAATCCTCGCCCGTGCCGCCGATCAGGGTATCTGCCGACAGCCCGCCATCCAGCAGGTCATTGCCGCGCCCACCTTGCAGCATATCAGAACCGGCATCACCGGGTTGGGCCGGGGCTGGTGGGAATTCGACGGAAACGTTCAGTTCATAGGTGG
>JANNBG010000197.1:0-2042 GCA_031385205.1 Rhodobacterales bacterium | reverse complement strand
GACCTGTTCCAGCCGCAGGAATGCCGAAACTACTTCATGGCCGCAGGGTATGGTCGCAATTGAAAGCGACACGCCCTAGTCTGTGGCAAATGCCAACAGGAGGCCGCCCATGACCCGCATTCCCCATGTCCTTGCATTGTTCGCCCTGTCAGCCTGTGTTGAAACTTCTGGTCCTGCCCCTGTGGCCCCGGCCCCGGCCTATCCATTCGTCGGCACTTGGGATTGCGGGGTTGCAGATTTTACCTTTACCAACACGACCTACAATAACGGTTCAGACTCCATGACCATCGAAAGTGTCGTCCCGCGCGCGAATTCCTTTGTGCTGGGTCTGCCGGATGGCAATTCCGTATCACTGTCGATGGAAGGTGCTGACCGCATGCAATGGCTGTCAGGTACGACGGGCGATGCGTTTGACTGCACGCGCCTGTAAGGGGTTTTCTGTGGGCGCAATTGGCGCTGGCAGGGGTGCGGTTTTCAGGGAGTTTGCAATGAACGAAGATATCACCCGCATCGGTATTGGCACGCGGATGAGCGAAGCCGTGGTGTTTGGCGGGTTGTGCTATGTGGCGGGCCAAGTCGGTGTGCCGGGCGGCGACGTGGCCCGGCAGACACGCGATGCCTTGGGCGAAGTCGACCGGATTCTGGCGCTGGCGGGCACGGATAAGACCCGCATCCTGTCAGCACAAATCTGGCTGGCGGATATTGCCACCTTTGGTCAGATGAACGCCGTCTGGGATACCTGGGTGCCCGCTGGGCACACGCCCGCACGCGCCACAGGCGAGGCACGCCTTGCAGCGCCGGAATATCTGGTGGAAGTGATTGTGGTGGCTGCCGTTTGATACGATTTTCATCCGAAAATCAGGGGGGCTGTCTGCCCCCCTACCCCCCCGAAGATAGTTAAGAACAGAGGAAGTCAGGGTTTGAGGTAAGCCACCAAAGCTTGGGTTGACCCATCCTTGCCTGCCGTGGATTGCGACCCCTCCAGCATCGGCTGCAGGGCGAGTGCGAGTTCCTTGCCCAATTCCACGCCCCATTGGTCATAGGAGTTGATGCCGAGGATCACGCCTTCGACAAACACGCGGTGTTCATAAAGGGCGATGACGCGGCCCAGCGTATGGGGCGTCAGTTTGGTATAAGCGAGCGTGGTGGATGGCCGGTTGCCGGGAAACACACGATGGCGGGACTGACGGTCCAGTTCCGCGCCGGTCAGGCCGCGCCTGGCCATGATGGCGGTGGCTTCGGCGAGGGTGCGGCCCTTCATCAACGCCTCGGACTGCGCGAGGCAGTTGGAGACGAGAAGAAGGTGCTGGTGGGCGAGGTCGGGTTCGTGCCCCTGCTTTGCCACGAGGAATTCGCAGGGAATGGGCCGCGTGCCCTGATGGATCAGCTGGTAAAACGCATGCTGGCCATTGGTGCCAGGCTCCCCCCAGACCACGGGGCCGGAGTGGTAGGGCAGATCGACCCCGTCCATGCTGACACGCTTGCCGTTGGATTCCATTTCGAGTTGCTGAAGGTAGGCGGGCAATCGTGACAGGCGCTGGTCATAGGGTAGCACGGCGCGGCTGGCATAGCCGCAAATCTGGTTGTGCCAGATGCCGGTCAGGGCCAGCAGCACGGGCAGGTTCTGCGCCATGGGTGCGGTGCGAAAATGTGCGTCCATATCGGCGGCACCCTTCAGGAAATCGGCGAAACCCTCAGGACCAATGGCCAGCATCAGCGACAACCCGATCGGCCCCCACAGCGAATAGCGCCCGCCCACCCAATCGTCGAACCCGAACACACGTTCAGGATCAATACCAAAGGCGGCCGTCTTTTCGGCTGACGTGGAGACGGCGCAGAATTGTGCCGCAGGATTTACCACCTTTGCCGCCATCCAGACCCGTGCCGTTTCGGCATTGGTCATGGTTTCGATGGTGGTAAACGTCTTGGACGCCACGATCACCAGCGTGGTTTCGGGGTTCAGCCCGCGCAGAATATCTGCGGCATGCGCGCCATCCACATTGCTGATGAAATGCGTGGCGGGGCCGTCGGCATAGGGTGAC
>JANNBG010000183.1:0-1779 GCA_031385205.1 Rhodobacterales bacterium | reverse complement strand
CCCTTCGCCAATAGATGGCAAGGGCGATCCCAGCCGCAAAACTTGAAACAGCCCCGCCAACCCGGCCAGAACCGAACAGATCATAAAACACGCGATTTTCACCTTGTTGGCGGGTATTCCCAATGCCTCGGCCGCGGGCAGATAGCCGCCCGTTGCGCGCACCCAATTGCCGAAGTTGGTTTTGGCTAACAGCAGGCTGATCAGGATGGAAATTCCGACAAACCACAGAAACGACGCACGGAACAAATCGCCGGGGCCGACATAGCTGATAAACAGATGTTCGGGGATATCGGCCATATTCAACCGAGGTGGAAAGCCACCGGAAATCACCACCGTTAACGACCGCGCCATGAACAGCATGCCCAGCGTGGTAATAAACGACGGAATGGCGAATTTGATAGTGATCCAACCATTCAGAAAGCCGACAAAGGCGCAGACCAACAGGCCCAGACCAGTGGCCGGCCAAAACCCCCAGCCCGCCACCATCATTACCGCCATCGTCATCGGCATCAGCGCAAACACCGATCCCACCGACAGATCAAATTCACCGCAAATCATCAGCAGGGTCACGCCCACTGCCACCAGCCCAACCTCGGGCAAATAGCCCAACATGCCGCGCAGGTTGTCATAGCTAAGAAACACCATGTCTGACCTGACCTGAAAGAAAATAACCAGCAGCAATAACAACAAACTTGCCGCCATCTCTGGCTTTTGCAGCGATAATTTCAGTAACCGTTTCATCAAAGCAATCCTTTCAGGAAAATCCCCGGCGAAGGGAGCCACGCCGGGGTATATCGAACGATGGCGCGCTTAACGCATGCCCTTCGCCGACATTTCCATGATGGCATCCACCATATCAGGCGTCACAATGCCTTGGCCGGTATCAATATCTGACGGTGCAAGGCCGATTGTTTTGGCCAGATACACCTGCATCACTGGCATAAAGCCCTGCATGTAGGGTTGCTGATCAACCTGCACCTGAACGTAGCCGGCCTTCATCTGCTCCAACACTTCGGGCACCAGATCAAAGCCGCCCAGTAGCACCTTACCGGGTTCAACCCCCCGGTCCGCCAGCACGCGGGCCACACCGGCATGCCAGAAGCCGGTATCGAAATAGGCGTTGGTTTCAGGGTTCGCCAACAGATAGGCCCCAACACGGTCGCTGACCACGGCCAGATCGGTGCCAGAGTCGATACGCTCATACTTGATGTCACGGGTCGGATTGGCCGCGATGTAGTCGTCCATGAAATTCATCACACCCAGCGCGCGCTGTTCAGACCAGTTCTGGCCGGGGGCAGACACGCCCACCAACACCCGGATCGGGCCTTCGGCAGGAAAATTCGCCGATTGTGCCCGGCCCAGCGATTTGCCCGCCGCAACAAAGCCCTGCCCGATAAAGGCTTGGCGCGCATTGCCCGCAGCCCCTTCCAGATCATCGACATTCGATGCGATCACGATCACGCCCGCATCGCGCGCCCGCTTGATCACATCGTCAAAGGCCGCGTTGTCAACAATAGAGGTGATCAGCGCATCGGGGCCACGGGCAAGGGCCGCCTCCATATTCGCCACCTGTTCCTGCACAGATCCATCGGTCTGCACATAGACCATCTGGCAGGTGGCAGCTACCTTGGCGCAGGCGTCTTCATAGCCCTTTTGCACCGCTTGCCAGAACGTGTTGGATGATCCCGAATGCACGGTAAACGCGATATCCAGCGGCTCTTGTGCCAGTGCGGCGGTTGATACCGTGGATAGCATCGCGGCAATCGCCAGTCCTTTGAA
>JANNBG010000173.1:0-9866 GCA_031385205.1 Rhodobacterales bacterium | reverse complement strand
AGGACGTTTTGGGCAAGATCATTGGCGACGCGGGCGGCAAGTTCAGGGTCGCCCAGACGCGCATAGATCAGCAGGGCCGAGACCTGGGCGGGTTGGCCAAAGGCGGGGTTGCCGGCGCTTGCGACCTGCTGAAAGGTGATTGAGGCGCGCAAGGCGGTGACCTTTTGGTCGGTGGTCAGGCCGGGGGCATCAGCAAACAGGCCATGGCGTTCGATCATGGCGATCAGGTTTTCGCGGGTGGTCAGGCGTTGTTCGATGCTTTGCAACAGTTGCGCCGACCCCAGATCAGGGGCGGCATCGGTGGCCTGGCCCTCGGCGACCTGGGGCAGTTGGATCTGGATGGCGGCGGCGGTTTCATAGGTTTTGGGGCGGGATTTGGCGGCAAAGACCGACAGGGCAACGCCGAGGATGGTGACAAGGATGATGAGCTTGCGGCGGCGCAAGAGAAAGCTGATGAGATCATCAAGGGTCTGGATATGTCCCATGCGGTGGTCTTTCAGCGTTTGCCATAGGCATAGCGGCCAAGGCCACGGTCTTGCGCCTTGTTCAGCACAACGCCCATCAGGGGAACCTTGCCATCAAACAGGCGTTCGGTGGCCTTGATATCGGCAGCGGTGCTGCGGGTGCCATCGACGACGAGCAGAACGGCGTCGATATGGGGGATCATGGCGACGACATCATCGGAGACGAGCGCGGGTGGCAGGTCATAGATCAGCGCATCGGGTTGCAACTGGGCGACCATGGCATCGAGGGCGGCGGTGGTATCGGGGTCTTGCAGCAGGGTGGCGGCGTCAGGCACGGGGGCACCATTCAGGCCAAGGGCGAGGTTGGGGCCAAAACGGCGGAAATGGGATTCGAGCGGCTGATCACCAGACAGGAATTCGGCAAGCGGGGCGACATCCTTGACACCAAAGATGTCGGCCAGATGGGGGCGGCGCAGTTCCAGATCGACCAGCACAGTACGGGTGGCGGACAGGCGGGCGAGGCTGAGGGCAAGGTTGGCGGCGACAAAGGATTTGCCACAGCCATGCGTGGGCGAGGTAACAGCAAGCCTGCGCCAGCCGCGATCTGACAGGGCCTGCAGCAGGCGGGTGCGCAGCATATCAAAGGCGGTTACGGCGGGGTTTGGGCTGCTTTGGGTAAACAGACCGTTTCCGGCAAGGCGGGTCGCATCGAGCGAAATCGGGCTGAGCGAGTCCCAGACGCGGGCGGGAGAGATGGTGGTAAGGGCGCGTGGTACGGCAAAGATGTCATGCCCGGTACGCTGGTCCAGGGTGACAGTGTGGCGGGGTGCAGGCTTGCCGGGGCGAAAGAGGGATACGCCCGCTTTGGCTGTCTGATCTTTGCCCGCGTCTGACATGATGACCTTCCCCATATGGTCCATATCTGTACCCAAATGGGCCTTTGGTAACAACATGTTATGGCTGGTCATGTGACCGCAGGCTCCAAACGACGGGTGGCCTTGGGGGCACACCGGGTGAACGATGCCCGCGTTTCCGAGGGCGCATGTGCCCGTGCGTGTCATGCCAAAACGATGCGTTGCACAGGTCTGGCACAGCAGAATCGCCCAGGCCCCCGCCCAGCAACACCTGAATTAGCAGGTTGGCGGCGAGATTGAAAGGCATAGGCGGGGGGCGGGGCGGGGTCTGCAACCTATAGGTGCTTGGAATGTCGGCGCAATCACGGCTAGGGTCAGGGGGAAATGAGGGGTGGGAATGGGCGAGGCAAAGCGGGTGGGGATCGTGGATGCGGTGGTGATCGGGCGCAATGAAGGGGCGCGGCTGGTGGCGTGCCTTGCGTCATTGCAGGGGATTGTGCGGCGCGTGATCTATGTGGATTCGGGATCGACGGATGGGTCGGTTGCAGTGGCGACTGCGGCGGGGGCGGTGGTGGTGGCGCTGGATATGGGGCAGGCGTTCACGGCGGCACGGGCGCGGAACGCAGGGCTGGCGCGGCTGGGGGATGATGCGCCGGATTATGTGCAGTTTGTGGATGGGGATTGCACGGTGCAGCCGGGGTGGATCGGGGCGGCACTGCGGGGGTTTCAGGATCATGCGGGGGCGGTGGTGGTGTGCGGGCGCAGGCGGGAGCGGTTTCCGGGGGCATCGGTGTACAATGGGTTGTGCGATGGGGAGTGGGCGACACCTGTGGGGCAGGCGCAGTCCTGCGGCGGGGATGCGCTGATGTCTTATGGGGCGGTGATGGCGGTGGGGGGGTATCGGGCGGGGCTGATTGCGGGGGAGGAGCCGGAGTTATGCGTGCGGCTGCGGGGGGCTGGGGGGCAGGTGTGGCGGATTGATGCGGAAATGACGCTGCATGATGCGGCGATTGTGCGGTTGGGGCAGTGGTGGAGGCGGGCGGTGCGGGCAGGACATGCCTATGCGGAGGTGACGGCGCTCTGCGGGCTGTGGCGGCGCGAGATGTGGCGGGCGGTCTTGTGGGCGGGGTGGTTGCCGGTGGTTTTGGCGGCGGGGGTTGTGTGGCCTTGGGCATGGGTGGGGCTGATGGTCTATCCGGCGCAGGTGGTGCGGTTGGGGTTTAGGGATGAGTGGGCGGCTGGGGTTTTGGCGGTGCTGGGGAAATTTGCGGAGGCGCAGGGGGTAGTGGGGTATACTTGGAATGGGCTGCGGGGGCGGCGGGGGGGGATTATTGAGTATAAGTAGGAGGTGCTCCTCCGCCCTGCGGGCGACGTCGCTGGGGGTGGTTCTGAGGTGTTCGGAGTGTGATTGGCCTTGGGGGCCAGCCCCCAAACCCCCGAGATAGTTATGAACAGAGGAAGTCAGGGGCGGCGTTTCCAGGCGGCGATGATTTGGGCGGGCAGGATGGCGGCGCAGGCGAGATAGCGGGGGATCAGGCGGCGGGGGCTGGAGAGGGCGCGCCAGAGCCATTCCATGGCAATGGTACGGACCCAAGCCGGGGCGCGGGTCTGGGTGCCGGATAGAAAATCAAGACCGGCCCCGACAGAGGCAAAGCCTGTATCAGGGGCAAGCTGGCGGCCGCGGGCGGCGAAGTATTCCTGCTTGGGGGCGCCAAGGGCGATGAAGCAGAGGCCGATGCGATCAGCCTGTAACTGGCGCAGGATGTGGTCAGCATCGGGGCCAGTGGGATCGAAGCCATAGGGCGGGGCGATTTTTGTGGCGATGGTCAGACCGGGTACGGCTGCTTGCAGATGTGCTGCGGCCCCGGCGAGGGCTGCATCACTGCTGCCAAGCAACGCAACTTTGACCCCGGCGGCGGCGGCGAGCCGGGCCAGGGGGATGACCATGTCGGAACCGGGAACGAGGGCCACGGGCCGACGGGCCAGGCGCGAGAGCCAGACGATGGGGTTGCCATCAGCAACAATCATGGTTTGGGCGGCATAGGCCACGCGAAACGATGGATCATGCGTGAGTTTCACCAGATGGTCGAGGTTGATGGTGGCGAGAGCGAAGCCGCGGCCTGCACGCAGATGCGTGGACACGGCAGCCGCGAGCGCCGCGCGGTCGGGCACATTGACGGTGATCTGGGTCTGGTCAAACTGGAACTTCACGGCACTGGTACTCGCTGCAGCTTTCGTCGCGCCCTTTAGCATGAAGTGGGCGCAAGTCTTTGCAAAACTGTCACCGTTGCGATGACAAACGCTTGTTTTGCACGGAAGCGCGATTGGCCGGATTGCAGCCGTGCGGCCTTTGCAGTAGCGCAAGCGCATGGTTTTGTTACATATGCAACATCGTCAGAGTATTGACCTTGCGCGGTTTGTCGCGGCCTTTGGCGTTGTGACGGCGCATGTGTTTGCGTCGGAAAACGGTTGGATCGGGCATCTGGCGCTGGCGGCATTTCTGATCCTGACAGCGTTTCTGGCGGTGCAGTCGATGCAGCGGGCGGGTGGGGTGTATGACTGGGGCCGCCGGGCCCCGCGCATTCTGCTGCCGTGGCTGTTCTGGTGTGCGGTCTACAAGATCGTGCTGGTGCAGGTGACGGATGGGCCGGACAAATACGCGCTGCTGACAGATCCGTTCAGCCTGGTGGTCGGGCCGTTCATTCATTTGTGGTTCCTGCCGTTTGTGCTGGTGGCGGGCGTTTTCGTCTCGCCTGCGGGGCGCATGGTGCGGTCGTTGCGCGATGTGCAGATTGGCAGTGGGGTACTGGCCGTGATGGGGGTGGGGGCGCTGTTGGTCAGCAATCATGCGGGGCTGCCGACGCCCTTTCCACAATGGGTGTCGGCGATGCCGTCATTTGCCTATGGGCTCTTGGCGGGTTTCGCGCTGATCTATGGTGGTGCGGCGTGGCCCTTGTTGGCGATGGCCAACCTGTGTGGGGTGACGTTCATTCTGACCGGTGAGGTGTGGACTGTGCAGCCGGTTGTCGCGGCGTTGCTGTTCTGGGGGGGTTGGGCCCTGCCTTTGCGGGCGCGCATCCTGCCGCATCTGGGGCAGGTGGCGTTTGGGATTTACCTGACGCATCCGTTTTTCCTGCTGGTGTGTTTCAAGGTGTTGGGGGCGCAGATGAACCTGTGGGTGGCTCTGGTTCTGACATTTGTGATGTCTTGGGCGGCGGCGATTGCCCTGCGGGCGATACCCTATTTGCGGCGTATGGTCTGACGGGGGTGTTTTGCCCTAGAATGGCCGCATGCCTGTGCTTTGCAGGGTAGTGTTGAAATGCGGACCGGAACGCCAGTGGCCAGCCCGAATGTCTTTGCCTATCTGATGCTGGCGGTGTGGCCAGTGGTGACCTTTGTGTTGTTCACAAGGGTGGATGCGGCACGGGCGCTGATCTGGACATTGCTGGCGGGGTATCTGCTGTTGCCACCGATTGCGACGTTCAACCTGCCGGTGGTGCCGGATATGGACAAGTATTCGATCCCGAGTTTGGCGGCGCTGGCGCTGGCGGTCTTTGTGCGACGTGACCGGGTGAGTGTGGTACCGGAGGGGTGGCTGGGGCGGGTGTTGATGGGCTTGTTCGTGTTGAGCCCGTTTGCGACAGTGCTGACGAATGGGGATCCGGTGTTCATTCAGGCGGGTAATCTGCCGGGACAGCGGATTTACGATTCGGTGGCGGCGGTGGCCAATCAGGGGATTGCGCTGGTGCCATTCTTTCTGGCGCGACGGTATTTGGCGACGCCTGCGGCGATGCAGGCGATTGTGGTGGCGCTGGTGGCGGCGGGGTTGGCGTATTCGGTGCCGATGCTGTTGGAAGCGCGGCTGTCGCCCCAGATGAACGTGTGGGTTTACGGATTCTTTCAGCATGACTTCTTTCAGACGATCCGGTTTGGCGGGTATCGCCCGGTGGTGTTTCTGCCGCATGGGCTGTGGGTGGCGTTCTTTGCGCTGATGTGTGTGCTGGCGGCGGTGGCCTTGCTGCGGGAGGGGCCTGCAGCGGTGCGGCCGCGGCTGTTGGCAGCGGCAATGTATCTGGCACTGGTTTTGGTGATCTGCAAAAGCGCAGGGGCGCTGATCTATGCGTTGGGGTTGATCCCGGTGATTCTGCTGTTTGGGCGGCGGTGGCAGGTGATGTTGGCGGCAGGGTTGGCGGTGATTGTGGTGGCGTATCCGTTGCTGCGGGGGGCGCATCTGGTGCCGCTGGACGGCATCGTGCAGTTTGCGACGGGCTTGGATGCGGACCGGGGCTATTCGCTGCAATTCCGGGTGAACAACGAGGAGCAACTTTTGGCGCGGGCGGCGGAACGGCCATGGTTTGGCTGGGGCGGGTATGGGCGGAACCTGATCCTGGACCCGGTGACAGGCAAGATCCTGACGATTGCGGATGGGGCGTGGATCATCGCGTTGGGGATCTATGGCTGGCTGGGCTATGTGGCGCAGTTCGGGCTGCTGGCGTTGCCCTTGGTCTTACTGGGGCGGGAGGCGTGGGTGTCGAAGTCGGCGGTGTTTTCCCCTTTCGCCTGCGCCGTTGCGCTGATCTTTGCGGCGAATATGGTGGATCTGCTGCCGAACGCGACGCTGATCCCGTTTACCTGGGCGATGGGGGGGGCGCTGTTGGGCTATGCTGAGGCTTTGGCGCGCGATAGGCGGGCGGGGCGAGAGGCGGCGGTTCGGGCGGGCTTGCATGGCGGGCGCAGGCGGCGGACGGTGATTTGATGCGGGTGGATGTGGGGGTCTTTGCGCATAACGAGGCGCTGGGGATTGCGGGCATGTTGCGCGGGTTGCTGGCGCAGGATGTGGGGGGGTTGGATGTGCGGATTGTGGTTTTGTGCAATGGCTGCACGGATGGGACGGTTGTGGCGGCTGGGGGTGCAGGGGTGGCGGTGGTTGATCTGCCGCAAGGCGGCAAGTCACGCACATGGAACCGGTTTGTGCATGATCTGGCGCGTAAGGATGCGGATGTGTTGGTGTTTTGCGATGCGGATATCCGGTTGCCGGAGGGGGATGCCTTGCGGCGGTTGGTGGCGGGGTTGGGTCAGCGGTGGGTGATGAACAGCCGGCCGGTGAAGGATATCGGGTTTGACGTGGCACCACGGGGGATGCTGGACCGGGTGATTGCGGGGGCGTCAGGGGGCCTTGATGATTGGCGCACGGCGATTTGTGGGCAGTTCTATGCGATGCCAGCGGCGCGGGCACGGCGGTTTCAGATGCCGATCGGTTTGCCGGTGGAGGATGGGTTCCTGCGGGCGATGGTGTTGACGGATGGGTTGACGGAGCGCGAGGATTTTGGGCGGATTGGCGGGGGGGATGTGTTCCATGTCTATGCGTCAGAACGTTCTGTTGCGGCGTTGATCCGCCATCAGACGCGGATTGTGATTGGGTCGGCGATTAACGCGGCGGTGTTTGCGCATCTGCGGGGGGTGCCGATGCCTGCGCATCATGTGGAATTGGCGCGGGCGGCGGGGGATGCGGAGTGGCTTTCGCGGGTGATAAAGGCGCAGTTGCCACGGTGGTTTGGCTATGTGCCGTTGCATTTTCTGACCAAGCGGGTGGTGCGGGCGTGGCGGCAGCCCACGCGCTGGCCGATGGCGGTTTTGGGATTTGGGTTTGATGTGATTGTTTATGTGAACGCGCAGGTGCGCATGGCGTTTGGCACGGGGGCGGGACATTGGTAGATGGGTTTCGCCATACGCGGGCGGGGTGTTATTCGGCCCGGCTTTCCCGTAGTTTAGCTGCGATTGGTTGCGCTGGGGATGCCTGCAATGCCCGATGATACCGGGATCAGTGACACGGATATTGCGATTGTGGGCATGGCGGCACATTTGCCGGGTGCGGGGGATATTGCCAGCTATTGGGCGAACCTGCGCGCGGGGGTGGAGAGTATCCGGGCGTTAAGCGAGGCGGAGTTGCTGGCGGCGGGCGAGTCTGCGGCGCGGTTGCGCAAGGGTAACTATGTGCGGGCGGCGGCGAGCCTGGAGGGGTTTGCGGATTTCGATGCGGATTTCTTTGGGTTTTCACCCAAAGAGGCGGCGATCCTGGACCCGCAACACCGGCAGTTCATGGAAGTGGCCTGGGAAGCGTTGGAGAATGCGGCACACCCGCCAGCCAAGTTTAACGGCGCGATTGGGGTGTATGCGGGCTGCGGGATGGGCAGCTATTTCTATTTCAACCTGTGTTCGAACCCGGATTTGGTGGCGAATACGGGGATGTTCCTGCTGCGGCACACGGGGAACGACAAGGATTTTCTGGCCACGCGGGTGAGCCATTTGTTTGATTTGCGCGGGCCGTCGATCAACGTGCAGACGGCGTGTTCGACATCGCTGGTTGCGGTGCATTATGCAGCGCAGGCATTGCTGAACGGCGAATGCGATATGGCGCTGGCCGGGGGGGTGACGATCGAGCTGCCGCAGGGGCGGGGGTATTTGTACACCGAGGGCGAGATCCTGTCACCCGACGGGCACTGCCATGCGTTCGATGCGCGGGCGGAGGGGACTGTGTTCGGGTCTGGGGCAGGGTGCGTGGTGCTGCGCAGGCTGGCGGATGCGATTGCGGATGGGGATCATATCTGGGCGGTGATCAAGGGGTCAGCGGTCAATAATGATGGCGCGGCGAAGGCGGGGTATCTGGCACCGTCAGTGGATGGGCAGGCGGCCTGCATTGCCGAGGCGCAGGCTGTGGCGGGGGTGAGTGCTGCGTCTGTGAGTTATGTGGAGTGCCACGGGACGGGCACGTACCTGGGTGATCCGATTGAAGTGGCGGCGCTGACGCAGGCGTTTCGGGAAACGACGGATGCGGTGGGGACGTGCCGGATTGGGTCGGTCAAGACCAACATCGGGCATCTGGATACGGCGGCGGGGGTGGCGAGTTTGATGAAGGTGGCGCTGGCGCTGCATCATCGGGAATTGCCGCCGTCTTTGGGCTATGAGACGCCGAACCCGGCGATTGATTTTGCGACCTCGCCGTTTGTGGTGAACGACCGGCTGGTGCCGTGGAATGCGCCGGTGTTACGGGCGGGGGTGAATTCGCTGGGCGTGGGGGGGACAAATGCGCATGTGGTGGTGGAGGAGGCTCCCCGGCCTGAGGCTTCTGGGGCAAGTGACTGGCCGTTTCAGCCACTGGTGATTTCGGCGAAGTCGCGGGGGGCGTTGGATGCGGCGTCTGGGCGGTTGGCGGAGTATCTGCGGGGGACGGATGAGGCGCTGGCGGATATCGCGTGGACGTTGAAGGAAGGGCGGCACGCGTTTGACAAGCGGCGGGTGCTGGTGGCGGCATCGAGCGCGGAGGCGGCAGAGATACTGGCGTCTGGCGATCCGCGCCGCGTGTTCACGCATGACCATCTGGGCGATAACCCGGAGGTGGTGTTCATGTTCCCGGGTGGCGGGGCGCAATATGCGGGCATGGCGCGCGGGTTGTATGCGACAGAGCCGGTGTTTGCGGATGCGATGGATGCGGGGTTGGCGATTTTGCAACCCTTGCTGGATTATGACATTCGGTCGGTGTGGTTGCCTGAAGTTGGCGATGAGGCTGCTGCGAATGCGCGGCTGAAGCGGCCATCGGTGCAACTGCCGCTGATCATGATAACGGAATATGCGCTGGCGCAGGTGTTCATGTCCTGGGGGGTGACGCCCACGGCGCTGGTCGGGCATTCGATGGGGGAAAATACAGCGGCGTGCCTTGCGGGGGTGATGAGCCTGCGGGATTGCATCGGGCTGGTGCATCTGCGGGGCACTCTGTTCGATACGATTGCGCCGGGGGGAATGCTGTCGGTGCCTCTGGCTGAGGGCGAACTTGCGCCGTTTGTGACGGGTGATCTGGATATGGCATCGGTGAACGCGCCGGGGTTGTGCGTGGTATCGGGGCCGGATGCGGCGCTTTTGGACCTTGCGAAGGTTCTGGCGGCGCAGGGGGTAGAGACGCAGCGGATTGCGATTGATATCGCGGCGCATAGCCGGATGCTGGAACCGATCCTTGCACGATTCGAACAGTATCTGCGTGGGATTGTGCTGTCAGCCCCGCAAATCCCGATCATTTCGAACACGACAGGGGTGGCGCTGACGGATGCGCAGGCGATGGACCCGGCCTATTGGGTGGCGCATTTGCGCAATACGGTGATGTTCCAGGCTTGCATGGCGACGCTGGCAAGGCCGGGGCGGGTGTTTGTGGAGATGGGACCGGGGCGGGCGTTGTCATCTTTGGCGCAGGCGAACGGGGTGGCGAGTGGTGCGGTGATTGCGGCGCTGCGGCATCCGGATCAGGGAATCGCGGATGACGCATGGCATGTGCTGACGATTGCGCGGTTGTGGGCGTGCGGTGTGCCGGTGGATTGGACGCCGATCTGGGGTGATGCGCGGCGGAATCGGGTGGTGCTGCCGGGTTATGCGTTTCAGCGGAAGACATATTTCATTGAGCCGGGGGTGGCCGCAGCGGTTGAAACGGTGTTGCCCGCACGGGTGGATGATATTGCGCGATGGGGCTGGCGGACGGCTTGGGTCGCGCGGGCGGCGGAGT
>JANNBG010000163.1:0-1861 GCA_031385205.1 Rhodobacterales bacterium | reverse complement strand
CACGTCAACCTGCACGATGGAACACGCGCCGCGTTGCAGATATTCGCGGAAATGCTGGGGCGAATACAGGCTTTCGCCAACCGCCACCGGCAGGGTTGTGCTTTCGGACAGGCGTTGATGGCCGGACAGGTCGTCAGCGGGAAGCGGTTCCTCCAGCCATGCGATATCAAGGGGCGTCAGGCAGCGGGCCCGCCGGATCGCCTCATCCACGGTAAAGCGTTGGTTGGCATCGGTCATGATTTCAAACGCCGGGCCGACAGCCTCGCGTACGGCAGTCAGGCGCGCCACATCTTCGGATACATGCGCCCGACCGATCTTGATCTTTGATCCGCCAAAACCCAATGCCTTGGCGCGCAGGGCATCCTCGACCAGTTCAGTAGTTTCTAAATGCAACCAGCCGCCTTCGGTGGTATACAGCGGAATGCGGGACTGCGCGCCACCGGCCATGCGGTGCAGCGGCTGGTTCGCATGGCGGCATTACAGATCCCACAGGGCCGTATCAATCGCCGCCAGCGCCAGAGAGGTAATGGCCCCCACCGATGTCGCATGCGTCATGAACATCAGATCGCGCCATATCCGCTCGATCTCGGACGCCTCGCGCCCGATCAACGCCGGCGCGAGCGTGTGCTGCAACAAAGACATGATTGCCGGGCCGCCGGTGCCGATGGTATAGCTGTAGCCCGTGCCCACCACGCCATCAGCATCGGTGATGCGCAGGATCGGCGTTTCCTGACAGACAAACGACTGGATGGCATCAGTGCGCTTGACCGCTGGCACCAGATCGACCATCACGGCCTCGACGCGGGTAATCTTTGCCATGTTGCGCCTTATGCTGCCTTATCGTGAATGAAGCCCATGATCGCCTTGGACACAGCGTCATAGTTGCGGTCATTTTCCACGCTGCCCTTGATGCGGTAGCCGTCCATCACCAGAATGCGGTCGGCGACATCTACCATTTCCGGCATGTCCGACGTGATCAGCAGCACCGCCGTGCCCTGCCCTGCCAATTCGTGGATCAGATCATGCAGATAGGCCTTGGTCTTGATGTCGATGCCCACGGACGGCTCGTCGACGATCAACAATTTCACCCCCGCCGCGAGCCATTTCGCAACCGAGACCTTTTGCTGATTGCCGCCCGACAGATTGCCGATGGTCTGATAAACTGAGGGGGTCTTCAACTCCAGCCGCTGCAAAACCGGCCCGACTTTGGCGTTGATCGTGCTATCGCGCAAAAAACCCAAGCGGTTTGCCAGCTTGCGCCAAAGGGTGATGCCGCTGTTGGCCAACACCGAATGCTGCAGGATCAAGCCTTCTTGCTTGCGGTCCTCAGAGACATAGCCGATGCCATGCTGGTGCAGGGCTTGCGCCACCGAGGTGATGTGAACGGGCTTGCCCGCAACCTTGACCTCGCCACCCAGTTGCCGTGACAGGCCCAGAATGGCGCGGGCCAGTTCGCTGCGCCCCGCACCGACAAGGCCATAAAGGCCAACAATCTCACCCGGTCGTACCGACAGGGTAATATCGCGGTGGCCCGCACCCGAAGCGTATCCGGTCAGTTCCAGATAGGGGGGCACGTCGGGCTGTGGGCGTGGCGCGCGTTTGGTGATCCGTTCCGCACGGCCAATCATCATCTGCACCACATCTGCGCGGCTCAGCGTGGTCAAATCCGCAGAATCGCAGGCATTGACCCCGTCGCGCAGCACCGTCACCCGGTCGCAGATGTCGAACACCTCTTCCAGCTTGTGGCTGACAAAGCCGATCGCCACCCCGTCATCGCGCAACCGGCGCAGAATACGGAACAGCACCGTGGATTCGTTGGGGGTCAGCGATGCCGTCGGTTCATCCAACAACAAGACGCGGG
>JANNBG010000154.1:0-4166 GCA_031385205.1 Rhodobacterales bacterium | reverse complement strand
CACGTCAACGGAAAACGCCAGAGGGCATCGATGACTGCTCAGGGGTCCGTTGTGAAAAAGAAAAGAAGTGAGGCTATCATGGCAACTGTAAACTCGACCCGCGTTTCTGCCTTTGGTGTGGCTGACCGGATTGCGGCTTTTGCTGTATCTTTCAAGGCAGCAGCAGTCCAACGCCGCGTGTATCAGCGCACAGTGGCAGAACTGAATGGTCTGACCGACCGTGAACTGACCGATCTGGGCATCGCACGCATCTCGATCCAGGATGTGGCGCGCACTGCGGCCTACGGCAAGTAATTCTCTTACGGGGCTTCCACCTCCTCCCGGGGGCCCTGTGATCGCTGCGGTGTGGATCCTCCTCCCCTGCACCGCAGCACTCCATCGGAAACCGAGCGGTTTCTGGGCTGAACCATCGGACCGATACCTCCCTTGAGGTCTGATGCACGCGGTTGACCTTTCCTCCCAAAGGGCAGCCGCACCTATACGGATCTTCGGATCCAGACATGCAAAGGCCTTCACCTCCTCCCGAGGGCCGGATGCATCAGCGGCGGTGCGCTCCTCCTCCCTTGCACCGCCGCCCCTTTTATTCAGGGCATTGCGCCCTATGTGTATCAGACGGCCCGAACCTCCTCCCTTGGGCTGGTCGAAACGGTGGTGGGACTTACCTCCTCCCAAGGCCTGCCACGGTCACGAAACGGCGCTGCTCCCTCCCGGGCAGCGCCGTTTTTCATTGTGTTGCGCGGGTCTTCCGGGCATCGGTGCGAAAAACGGGGGAGTCATGCGCATTTCCATGGTGTCGGCGGCGCTGGTGGCGGCTTTGGTGGGCTATGGCAGCACGATTGCCCTTGTGCTGTCGGCGGCCACGGCCTTGGGGGCAACGCCCGCGCAAACCACATCGTGGTTGCTGGCGGTGTGTCTGGCCAAGGCGGTGGGGTCTGCAATGTTGTCGACATGGCACCGGGTGCCGGTGGTGCTGGCATGGTCCACACCGGGGGCGGCGCTGATTGCGGCCTCGCAAGGGGTGACAATGGCGCAAGGCGTGGGGGCGTTTTTGTTGGCGGCGGGGTTGATCGTGCTGACGGGGGCGGTGCGGCCTTTGGGGCGGCTGATCGGGATGATCCCGGATGGGGTGGCGGCGGCGATGTTGGCGGGGGTGTTACTACCGTTTTGCCTGAAGGGAGCGGGCGCGGCGCTGGCCCTGCCATGGGTGATCCTGCCGATGGTGGGGGTGTTTGCGCTGGTGCGGTTGCGCAGTCCACCGTTTGCCGTGTTGGCGGCACTGGTGACCGGTGTGGGGTTGGCTTTAGGCATGGGCGCGCATGTACCCGCATTGGTGTTGCAAGCCCCTGCCCCGGTGTTGATCTGGCCGCAGTTTGATGTGGCCGCGTTACTGGGGTTGGGCGTGCCGCTGTATCTGGTGACGATGGCATCGCAAAACCTGCCGGGTTTTGCGGTGTTGCGGGCGGCTGGCTACATACCCCCGGTGCAATCGGCGCTGGTTGTGACAGGGGGCATTTCGGGCATAGCGGCGCTGTTCGGGGCGCATACGGTGAATATGGCGGCGATCACGGCGGCGATCTGTCTGGGCGATGATGTGCATCCTGACCGGGATCAGCGGTGGAAGGTCGGGCTGTTTTACGCAGGTTTCTGGGTGTGTCTTGGCCTGCTGGGACCAGTGATTTTGACAGTGCTGACCGCCCTGCCCCCGGCTTTGGTCACAGGAATTGTCGCATTAGCCTTGCTGTCCCCCTTGATGGGGGCGCTGTCGGGCGCGATGGCGGTGGTGGAAACGCGGTTTGCGGCGGTGGTGACGATTGTGGTGGCGGGGTCGGGGGTGGCGGCGTTCGGGATTGGCGGGGCGTTCTGGGGATTGCTGGCCGGTTTGGTGGTCTGGGGGATGGAGCGGGTGGCCGTCAGACGAAAATCGCATCTGTGACCAGTGAAAGCTGCGTGTTTGACAGCGTCAACGTTAACCCTTCGGCCTGCGGGTCAGACGGATCAGCCACAAACAATACCACATCCGCGCCAACCTGCGTCACGGCGGACACATCGGTCAGTGCGTCGATGCCAAAGAACGACAGATCAAGCCGATCCTGCAGCACATTGAAATCAATGCGCAGGCTGCCACGCAGCGCCATATCTTCAAACACCAGCGTGTCCGCGCCTAAGCCGGTGATGACCGAGGCCCCGACCGTCACGACGCCACGGAACACCATGACATCTGCGCCTGCGCCAAGGTTCACGCCACCCTCCTGCGCGCCGTAATAGGTGCTGACCACCCGGTCACTGCCACCGCCCATATCGGCCGACAGATAGCTGGACTCTGTCGCCGCAGCACCAGTGTAGGTCAGCGTATCATTCCCGCGCCCCATGCTCAGTTGCCCCTGCCCCGACAGGCTGGCCACGTCATTGCCCCCGCCGGTGTCAAACCGCGACGTCATGTCGAATTGCGACGTCGGTTCAATCCCAACTGCCGAAAGTGTGTCATTGCCACTGCCCATAGAGACCGTCATGTCAGTCCCTGACGCGACCACGCGGTCATTGCCACTGCCCGTGTCAATCCGGTGGCTATCGCCCCCCACGTTGACAACGTCATTCCCGCCCGCCAGCGTGATAAGCACGCGATCTGCCGTTTGTTCCACGATGTTGATCGTATTGGCGATTGTCCCGAACGCGGTAATATGTGTCCGGTCCGCCAGCACCCTTAACGTCAAGCCGCCCGTGTAGGACAGGATGTTCTCTACCCCGCGCAGCAGGCCTATGCCCTCGTCAGTTTCGACCGTCGCGGACATCGCCCCCCGGAACACCACCGTATCATTGCCTACGCCACCTTTGATGGCACACTGCAACGCGCCCGTTCCCGTCACACTGAAGAAATCGTCGCCGAACCCGCCAAAGGCCTGTTGGCCTGCGAGGTTGCCCATGAAAAAGCTGTCATTACCAGACCCGCCAAAGGCGCGCCCCGTGCCCAGCAGTGACACACGGTCATTGCCCCCTGCGGCATAAACGGTGCCTGCAGTGAACGACAGACTGTCGGCAAGATCAGTCCCACGATAGGCGGGAATGGCAACGACAAGAGGCATGAAAATCTCCAATGACAATTCTGGTCGTCGGACGCTACCCCGGTTTTTCAGCAAAGCAAACGGAATAGCACCCGGCCTCTCGCGTTTTGATGTCGCACGCGGTAGACCCGTGCCATGCTGAAAACACGCATCATTCCCTGTCTTGATGTCGCGGGTGGCCGTGTGGTCAAGGGCGTCAACTTTGTTGACCTGATCGATGCGGGCGACCCGGTGGCGGCAGCGCGGGCCTATGATGCGGCGGGGGCGGATGAGCTGTGTTTTCTGGATATCATGGCCACGGAAGATAACCGGGGCACGATGTTTGATCTGGTGACGCGGACGGCTGAGGCGTGTTTCATGCCGTTGACGGTTGGTGGCGGCGTGCGAAACCCGGATGACGTGCGGGCGTTGCTGTTGGCGGGGGCGGATAAGGTGTCGTTCAATTCGGCGGCGGTGGCGGACCCGGATGTGGTGGCGCGGTCTGCTGACAGGTTCGGGTCGCAGTGCATTGTGGTGGCGATTGATGCGAAGACTGTGGCACCGGGGCGGTGGGAGATTTTCACGCACGGCGGGCGCAGGGCGACGGGGATTGATGCAGTGGAATTCGCTTGTGTGGTGGCGGCAAAGGGTGCGGGTGAGATTTTGTTGACGAGTATGGATCGGGATGGCACGCGTGCAGGGTTCAACCTGCCGCTGACGCGGGCGATTGCGGATGCGGTTTCGGTGCCAGTGATTGCGTCAGGCGGCGTGGGGACGCTGGACCATCTTGTAGAGGGTGTGGTGCAGGGCCATGCGAGTGCGGTGCTGGCGGCGTCGATCTTTCACTTTGGGGAATTCACGATTGGGCAAGCGAAGGCGCATATGGCGGCGGCGGGGATTGCGATGAGGGTCACATGAGCGCGTTGGAACGGCTGGCGGCGGTGATTGCCGCGCGCAAGGGTGGCGATGCGGAGTCCAGTTGGACAGCACAACTGCTGGCGCGCGGGCCGGAGAAATGTGCGGAAAAGTTTGGTGAGGAAGCGGTCGAGGCGATTATCGCAGCGGTGAAGGGCGATAGGGCGGCGCTGACGGCCGAGGCGGCAGATGTTCTGTATCACTTGCTGGTGA
>JANNBG010000150.1:0-3966 GCA_031385205.1 Rhodobacterales bacterium | reverse complement strand
GTTTTCGGTGGAGCGGACGCAGATACGCTGACTGGGGGCCTGGGCGACGACAGTCTGGATGGCGGCGCGGGTGCCGACATGATTGATGGCGGTGCGGGCGCGGACAGCATGTATGGCGGCGACGGGGCGGATACGCTGGTGGCAGACCAACTGAGTGATTATGTCGACGGCGGCGATGGCACGGATTTGCTGCAAACGCGGGTGAATGTCGACCTTGAGGCGGAACTCACATCATTCACGACGCTTGCGGTGCAATGGATCGAGAATATCACCCTGATGGGGACGAGCGATCTGTATGCGGGCGGCGATGATGCGGACAATGCGCTGACCGGGAATGCCGGTGCAAACGGATTGTTCGGCCGGTTTGGGGCGGATGTGCTGACCGGGGACGCGGGCAATGACACGCTGTCTGGCGGCGCAGGCAGTGACGGGCTGTATGGCGGCGATGACGCGGATGATCTGGATGGCGGCGCGGGTGGTGATACGCTGGATGGCGGTGCGGGCGACGATACGGTTGTGGTCGACACGATGTCGGATGTCGTTAGCGGCGGCGATGGGACGGATACGCTGATGACGGATGCGTTCAGCGTCAATATCAACACCGGCGTTGACGTGATCGGCGGCTATTACGAGCCCGGTTCGGGCTTTGAGAATGTCACGCTGCTGGGGACCATGAATTGGGATATCTGGGGCAATGCACAGGCCAACGTGTTCACGGGGAATGCCGGGGCAAACACCATTTTCGGCAAAGGTGGTGCGGATACGATCTATGGCGGTGGCGGCGCAGACAGCCTGTTTGGTGGCAATGTTGCGGATAGCGTGGATGGCGGGGCTGGCGCGGACAGCATGGCCGGGCTTTTCGGCAATGATACACTGGTGGCCGACGCTGCGGGTGACGAGGTCAATGGCGGCGACGGGCGCGATCTGTTGCAAGCGTGGCTTTCGGTGTATCTGCGCATCACTGTAAGCCCCGTCAGTGTGTCGGTCCCGCTGTTGGCCGCGACGGAGATTGAAGATGTGACCCTGCTGGGCACGGCTGATCTGAACATGACGGGCGATGGCGGGGCCAATGTCCTGACAGGCAATACCGGGGCCAACCTTATCAACGGTGGTGGTGGGGCGGATACGATGACTGGCGGCGCTGGGGCCGACACCTTCATCGCCAACAGCACGGATGACGTGGTGGATGGCGGCGATGGCATCGACACGCTGGAAACCGAATTGGACGTGAATATCAGCGTGGACAATTTCAGTGCGCCATACCTGAACGCGTCGGGCATTGAAAACGTCACGCTGACAGGTGCGACAAGTGCATCCATCGTGGGCAGCGCTGCGGGCAATGTGCTGACGGGCAATGCCGGGGGCAACAACATCCACGCTTTTGCCGGCGATGACATGGTTTATGGCGGGGCCGGGTTTAACGCGTTGTTTGGGGATGACGGGAATGACCTGGTGGTCGGCGGCGATGATGCCAACTTTCTGTATGGTGGTGCGGGCGATGATAAGGTGACTGGCGGCGCGCAGGGCGACATCATGGAAGGTGCAGCCGGGGCCGACAGCATGGCCGCAGGAGCAGGCAACGACACAGTCCGGGCCGGGGCGGGCGATGACAGCATCTCGGGCGGCGATGGCGATGACCAGATCTACGGGCATGCGGGCAATGATGCGCTGTATGGCGGTGCCGGCAACGATATACTGGGCGGCATCATCGGCAATGACACGCTGACAGGGGGTGCGGATAACGATGTCTACCTGCTGTCGGATGGCACAGACCGGGTGGTGGAATTGGCAAATGGCGGCCTTGACACGATCATCACCGGAACGACATCGGTGAATTTGGCCGGTCGGGCCAATGTCGAATTCGTCCGTCTGACGGGTGGGCTGAACCTGACCGCAACGGGGACAGCAGGCGACGAGGGCTTGGTTGGCAATGCGGGCGCGAACCTGCTGGCCGGTGGCGGCGGCTTTGACGTGCTGTTTGGCAGTGGCGGAGCCGACACCCTGAGCGGGGGGGCGGGTGTGGACTTTCTTGGGGGCGGGTCAGGCCTGGATGTGCTGACAGGCGGCGCGGGTGCGGATTCCTTTGCCTTCAGGAATACCGCTGAGGCGCGCGGCGACCACATCACGGATTTCAGGGCGGGCGTGGACGAAATCTGGCTGAACACGATGCCGGGTACGGCGACATTCATCGGCACTGCAGCCTTCGGCAATGTGGCGGGTGAAGTGCGTTACAACGCGGCGACAGGCATTGTGGCGATCGACATGAACGGTGACGGTCTGCGCGATCTGGCGCTGTTCATCGATAACAAGGCGGCCTTGACGGCAGGGGATTTCGTATTCAACGACTGATCGGCCAAGCACAGCAGGTGCGGCCCCGGAGCGCAGGTTCCGGGGCCGTTTGCGTTTGAGAACATCTTTTTTGATTGCTTTCTGACGCGTGCGGATTTCCTGGTGTTCTGACGGGGCGTGTGCGGAGCAAGGTCATTGCTTTCCTGAAGGGGAACTCTGCGATTTGACGTTGCGGCAGGGTGGCTGGCGCGCAGGGATCGCAGTCGCCTGAATTCAGGAGTGATTGGCGATGGCGATTTTCTTTAACGCGGCCATCACGACGGGTGGTGCGACTGACGATTTCATGACCGGACATCCCGGTGGTGGCGCAAATCACGCGCTGGACCGGGGGGGGAGGGGCGACGATTTGCTGTACGGCGGCGAAGGTAACAAGAGGTTCCGCACTGGCATTGGTGGCGAGGCCTCTGGCGATGCAGGCAACGACAGCCTGACGGGCGGGGCGGACTGGCTGATGGGCGGGGCGGGGGCGGAGCGCTTCGTCTTTGACACAGTGCTGCGCGGGGGCAACATCGACAACATTACCGATTTCGCGGCGGTGGACGCGGGGCTTATGCTGACGCATGTGGATTTCCTGGTGATCTGACAGGGCGGGCCGCCCTGCGGGCACAAGGGGGCCGATCGCCTGACCGGCAGCGCGGGTGCGGATCACTTCATCTGCAAATCCGCGAATGACGCCCGCGGGGACCACATCACAGCCCCGGAGTGCTGGTTCCGGGGTCGTTTGGGTTTTCCAAAGCGTAAAGTCCAGACAGCAACACAACCTTGACGCGAAAATGCCGCAATCAACAAATTCTTCCCAAAACGGCGGAATTCAGCTTATGCTTTAGGCTGTTACATGTTGATGGAAACGCCGGGATTCGGCACAAATTCACCGAGAGACATCATGGCGATCATCAATGGCACGGCTGGTGACGACAACCCGCTGGACGGCACCAATGGCAATGACGAAATTTATGGCGGTATCGGGCTGGATGCCGGAGCGGGATTCGACCTGCTGAACGGGTTGGCGGGCAACGACAGCCTGTTTGGCGGGGCCGATAACGATACGCTGTTTGGCGGATTGAACAATGACACGCTGTTCGGCGGCGCGGATGATGACCAGCTTTTCGGGGATTTTGGCGTCGACTCGCTGTTCGGGGACGCGGGCAATGACACGCTGGATGGCGGCGACGGGGCAGATATCCTGCGCGGCGGGGCGGGCGATGACCTGTATCTGATCGACGGCGACGATGCAGCGGGAGGAGCGTTCGAAACCGGCGGAACAGGCAATGACACGGTGTCGGCGGCGTTTGGCATTGACCTGTCATTTGCGGTGTATACGGGCATCGAAAACGCGATCCTGTCGGGCGTGGCCGACGGTAATCTGACCGGGAATGCGGTCGCAAACACCTTGACCGGAAATGCGGGTGTCAACGTTATCAGCGGCGGAGGCGGTGGCGATGCGTTGTTCGGGAATGGCGCAGGCGACACGCTGAACGGTGATGCTGGCAATGACGTACTGGACGGTGGCACGGGCACGGATTCCATGGCAGGCGGTGCAGACGACGATCTGTATTTCATCGACGTTGCAGCAGACGTGACCGTATCATCCCCGCCCGTCAGCCCTTCGGTCAGCGT
>JANNBG010000115.1:0-3563 GCA_031385205.1 Rhodobacterales bacterium | reverse complement strand
GCGATAGGCGAGGGTGGCAGGCATGCGCAGGTTCTTGTTGGGGGCAATCTGGGGCGCAATCGTGGGCGTGCTGGGATTGGGGTTGGTGTCGCAACTGGCCCCGGTGCCGGGCGGGACGGCGGCGGTGGCCCCGGCTGTTGCTGCGGCCCCGGTGGCCGCGGCTGCGGCACCTGTTGTGGAGCCTGAGGCGGTGACGCCTGCACCAGTGGCCGAGGCGACAGTGCCTGCGGCGGTGATCACGCCACCCGCAGCGGACCCGGCACCGATGGCGGCGACAGCCCCGGTTGTGGCGACAGAAGCGCCGACTGCTTTGCCGCTGCCGGAAAATGATGGGGTTGCGATGATCCCGGCAGATCAGGTTGCAGAGGCCGGGGTGCCTGCGTCGCCGCTGATCTTGCCGGAAACGGCACCGGTTTTGGCCCCGCAACCCGCAGCACCTTTGGGCCAGCCGCTGGCGGACGCCACGCCCACACCCAGTGCCGCCCCGGCAGAGCCGCCAGCCGCACCGCCGACGGAGGCACCGATGGCGCAGGTCACACCAAAAGTAACCGGGGCGGATATCGCAATGGTGGCCGAGGAGCCTGCGCAACTGGCACAGGCGGACGCGCCTGAGGCCACGACGCAAGCCGCCGATGCCTTGCCCAGCCCGGCAGACCTGCCACCCCCACCGCCACTGTCGCCTGACGAGCAGGCGGTGCTGGATGCGGCGATTGCCGGGGCGGTGCCGTTGGACCCTGCACCCGTCGAGGCTTCGCCCATTGTGGATGCCGCACCTGCGCCGGATACTTTGGCCCCGGCACCGGGGCTTTTGCCAGATACCGGATTGCAGGACGCGGTGCCGACTACCCTGACGCCGACACCGCCCTTGCAAACCGAAGGCGCACGCCGCCTGCCACAAGTGGGCGATGTGGCGGAACCCACAGCGGCTGCGGTGCCCGAAGTGACCGAGGCTGATCTGCCCCCCTTGACGCGCTATGCGGCCACGTTCGACAACCCGGAGGCCAAGCCGCTGTTCAGTCTGGTGCTGGTGGATACGGGGGCGGCGGATCTGGACCGGGTGACGCTGGCGGGATTGCCGTTTGCGGTCAGTTTCGTGGTGGACCCACTGTCACCGGGGGCCAAGGCTGCGGCGGAAATCTACCGCGCGGGGGGCAAAGAGGTATTGATGCTGGCCACGGGCATTCCGGCAGGGGCGACACCTGCCGATCTGGAACAGACGTTTCAGGCGCACGGCGCAGCGCTGCCACAGGCGGTGGCGGTGATTGATCTGGCCGATGGTGGGTTTCAGAATGACCGCCAGCTTGCCACGCAACTGGTGCCGATTTTGGCGGCACAGGGGCGGGGGTTGGTGACGTGGGACCGCGGGCTGAACGCGGCGGATCAGGTGGCACGGCGGGACGGGTTGCCGACGGCGATGGTGTTCCGCAGCCTTGATGCCGAGGGTGAGGATGCGCCGGTGATCCGGCGGTATCTGGACCGGGCGGCGTTCAAGGCAGCGCAAGAGGGGGCAGTGACAGTGGTGGGGCAAACGCGGCCGGAGACCATCGCAGCCTTGCTGGAATGGACAGTAGAGGGGCGGGCCTCAACCGTGGCGTTGGCACCGATATCGGCGGTGTTGGCGCGGCGCTGATCTGAAAATTTCAGGACTGAAATTTTCAGTGTGGACAGGGGGGTCAGGTGTTGCCGCGCCGGGCAAACAGGCCTGCATCTTCGGCGGCGCGGCGCAGGGCGCGTGACTTGTTCACGGTTTCCTCGAACTCCGCCTGCGGGTCGCTGTCATAGACGACGCCGCCCCCGGCCTGGGTAAACAGGGTGCCGTCCTTCAGCACGGCGGTGCGCAGTGCGATGCAAAAATCCATCTCGCCGTTGGCCGCGAAATAGCCCACACCACCGCCATAAACGCCGCGTTTTTCGGGCTCCAGCTCGTCAATGATCTGCATGGCGCGCACTTTGGGGGCACCCGATACCGTGCCTGCGGGCAAGCCTGCCAGCAGGGCGGACAGCGCATCTTCGCCATCGGCGATCTGGCCGACAACGTTGCTGACGATGTGCATAACGTGGGAATAGCGTTCGATGATGAACTGTTCGGTGGGTTTCACGGTGCCCACCTTCGCCACCCGGCCCACATCATTGCGGCCCAGGTCCAGCAGCATCAGATGTTCGGCGCGTTCTTTTTGGTCGGCCAGCAGGTCTGCTTCCAGCGCGCGGTCCTCTTCTGGTGTAGCCCCACGTTTGCGGGTGCCCGCGATGGGACGCACGGTCACCTCGCCTTCGCGCAGACGGACGAGAATTTCGGGGCTGGCACCGACGACCTGAAAGCCGCCGAAGTTGAAAAAGAACATGAAGGGGGATGGGTTGGTGCGGCGCAAGGACCGGTAGAAGGCGAAAGGGGGCAGATCAAAGCGTTGGGACCAGCGTTGTGAGGGGACGACCTGGAATATGTCGCCCGCGCGGATGTAATCCTTGGCTTTCTCGACTGCTGCCAGATAGCCCGCGTGGGTGAAGTTTGAGACGGCGTCGCCGACGACCGCCAAATTGCCCAGATCACGCGGCAAGGCTGGCGCGCGGTCAAGGTCACGCAAGGCATCCATCACGCGTTCGGCGGCCTGCGCATAGGCGGCACGGGCGGAGAGGCCCGAGGTGACCCACGCAGGCGAGACCAGCGTGACATCGCCCTTCACACCATCCAGCACAGCCACGACAGAGGGGCGGATCAGCACGGCATCGGGCAGGCCCAAGGGATCGGGGTTCACATCGGGCAGATGTTCGACCAGACGGATCATGTCATAGCCGAGGTATCCGAACAGGCCCACGGCGGCGGGGGGCAGATCGTCGGGCATATCGACGGCGCTTTCGGCGATCAGCGCGCGCAGGGTGGTCAGGGGGTGACCATCAAGGGGCGCAAAGGCCAAGGGATCGAACCGTGCGGCGCGGTTGATTTCGCTGACCTTATCCCGGCAGCGCCAGATCAGGTCCGGCTTCATGCCAACGATGCTGTAACGCCCGCGCACCTCACCACCTGTCACCGATTCCAGCATGAAGGTATCGGTGCGGGCCTCGGTCAGTTTCAGCATCAGAGAGACGGGTGTATCCAGATCAGCGGCAAGGCGCGTATAGACGAGTTGGTTGGCACCCGCGTTCCAGCCCGTCTCGAACGTCGCGAAATCCGGCGTCAGGGCCATCAGTTGAACTTTGCATTGACGGCAGCGACTGCCTGATCGTTGATCTTGATGCCCGCCTCGGTGGACAGGGCCGACGAAAAGGCCGCAAACGCATCTTGCGCCATGGCCTGTTTGAACTGCACCGCCAGCGCATCCTTCAGGGCCCTGGCGTCTTCGGTATCCTGTTCGGCAGGTTTTATGACGTTCAACTGCACCAGCCCGACAAAGTCACCCACCTCGATCACGCGGACATCACCGGGGGCCATGCCGAAGGCAGCCGTGATAAGGTCAGGCGGGGTGCCTTCGACAAAGCCTTCGCGGGCGATTTCGGGGGTGACCGACACGATGCCAAAGGTACCAATCGCAGCGCCACCTTCCACTGCGGACTTCACCTCGATTGCG
>JANNBG010000110.1:0-8201 GCA_031385205.1 Rhodobacterales bacterium | reverse complement strand
GCATGGCACGCCCGCCGATGCCGACCGGGCCTTTGACGTCTATCAAACCGCAGCCGTTGCGGGCAGCAAGACCGCCCTGAACCGCCTCCTTGCGCGGTATTCCGATGATGACACGGCAGATTACGACCCGCAGCGGGCGGCAACGCTGTATGTAAATCTGGTCAGCCATTCGGAGCCCCAAGAATTACCCGCCATTCTGCACCGCATCGAAAATGACGATGCCGCCATTCGCGAGGCTGTCTACCAGCAGATCAAGCCCGTTGCCTTGTATCTGACCGCTGCCGAGGCGGGCCAACCGGTCGCCATGCGCGAATATGCCCTGCTGATCCGCGATGCCGCCACAACACCCGCCGAAGTCGAAACCGCCACCGGCTGGCTGGCCCGTGCGTCCAAGGCGGGCGATGTGGAGGCGATGGTTGAATATGCCAAAGCGCTGGCCTTTGGCGTTGGCGTTTCGGGTGGCCCATCGCCTGCCGCAGCACGTCTGTGGCTGACCAAAGCCGCCACCGCTGGAAACGGCGAAGCGGCCACGTTGATAAAAGCACTTGGCCTGACCGAAAGGGTGACCCAATGACCCGGCTTGCAATGCTGCTGCTCTGCCTTGCCGCCAGCCCTGCTATGGCAGATGCGGCATGTTTTCCCGCAACCGACCCCGTGGTCAGCCTTGGCTATCCCAGCCGCTATACCGATGCCAGCAAGACCCGGTCCGACTTTGACGCGGCGGGCAATGCTGCAGTGACAGCCGCCCTGAAGCCCATTGATGACTTCATCAGCGATCTTGCCCGCACATCCAATGATGCACAGACCGATACCGGCGATGCCGCCACGCTGGCCGCCGATTGTGTGCTCGACCATCTGGCCGCATGGGCCGCCGCCGATGCCCTTAGCGATCTGCAAACCGAAACGGCGCAGATGTCGGTGCCGTCGCGGGTGGGCGGCATGGCCTTTGCCTATGCCAATGCGCTGCCCTTTGCCACCGATGACCCCGCCCGTCGTGCTGTGATCGACGGTTGGCTGCGCGCCCGTGCCTTGCAGACCATCGCGTTTTTCGACGCCTATGCCCCACCGCGCGTCAACCGCAACAACCTGCGCGCCTGGGCGGCCCTTGCCGTGGCGCGTATTGGCCTGACGCTGGATGACCCGCGTCTGATCGGCTGGGCCGATATCTCGACCCGCTTGGTCATCTGCACAGTGGGCGGCGATGGTAATCTGCCGATGGAAATGCAGCGTGGCGATCTGGCGTTGCATTACCAGATCCATGCCGTGGGGCCGTTGGTCATGACAGCGGCTTTGTTGCAGGAGCGCGGGTCGGATTTGTTCTCATCCTGCGACCGCGCCATCCCGCGCGCTGTCAGCTTTACCCTGCGCGCGTTGGAAGATCCGACACTTGTGGCGGCGCATGCGGGCGAAGAGCAAAGCTTTTCGAAAGGCAGCGAAAAGCTGGATGCGTTCGAGATTGCCTGGGCGCAAGCCTACCTCACCTTTGTGGACGACCCCGCCGTTGCCGCCCTCGCGGCGAAGTACGAGACCCTCAGCAATTCCAAATTCGGCGGGGATCAATCGTTGTTGTGGTGACGCCCTGTGGCAGAATCTGTGTCCGGAGCGTGCGCGGGGCAACCCAAGCCCCTGTGCCGCCTTGGAACCGATTCCCTTGGTTTCGGGCAGAGTGTAAACCTCGCGTCACTTTTTTTGCGGTTAGCCGTGACCCAGCCAGAGAATTTTTCCAAAGTGGTTGGCGCTCGTTTCTTGTTGGAAATGCTGCAGATAAATTTATGTAATCATTCACTTAAAGTCAGAGTTTGGCAAAAATTGCTGCATTTGCACTGTATGCGTTGGCATGCGATGAATTGACTATTCCGCGTGAAGCGACGTTTTTTCTGCATAAATCTGATGAATTGGTTTACAGTTCTGTGACGGGAGCGTGATCCATGTGACTGAAACACTCAGTCCGGTATCGGCTTTGCAGTGACGGGATTGGAAAGCCATTGGCGATGACCGACAACGACACGCGGCTTTTACACACTGATCCCTTCAGTCGCGCGCTGCGGGGCCAGGACGCCGATGGCAATGCCCTGCCAGCTGCCGCCCTGCACCTCTTGGCCAAAGAGGTGCTGCACCGCATGTCTGAGACGCGCAAGGCAACGCCGAAAACCGCCGGTTGGCCTGATTCGGCGGCAGTGTCTGCGCTGGCCGATGCGCTGATGGCCGATAGCGATACGGCCGCTGCAGCTTTGGTCGATCAGGCCCGGATCAGTGGCGCCGATGTCGAGGCCGTTTATCACAGCTATATCGCCGAGGCAGTGCGCCTTTTGGGTGAACGGTGGGAGCGGGATGACGCGTCCATCTCGCAGGTGGTGATCGGGTCAGGCCGGGTGTATCTGATCTTGCGCGGTCTGCGGTCGATCTATGCCTCGGCGCGGATGAAGTTTGCAGGCGAACCGATGGCCGCTTTTGCCTTGGTGCCGGGCGAGCAGCATTCTTTGGGTGTGGTGATGGCAGCGGATCATTTCCGCCGGCATGGCTGGGCGATTGATCTGAAGGTCGGCATGGACCATGATGCGATGGTCGAGGCGATTACAGCGGGGCATTACCCGATCGTGGGGTTGTCGGCCAACCGGATGGAGGCTGTGCTGCCCTTGACGCGCCTGATCGTGGCGCTGCGGGTGCGTAATCCGGGCATCTGGATCATGATTGCGGGGCTGGCCTGCAAGGACCACCCGGATCTGGGTGATCTGGTAGACGCCGACGCAATGATCTTCGATCTAGATGAGGCTGAACGCCTGATGACAGGCGTGCTGCAGTCGTTGAAGGCGCACCGTTTGCCAGGGCGGCAGTAGGCAAAAGGATGGAGGCTTATGTCTCCATCGCCTCCAACTCATCAATGAACCCCGCGATCATCGACAACCCCTTGTCCCAGAACGCAGGGTCACTCGCGTCCAGCCCAAACGGGGCCAGCAGCTCCTTATGATGCTTGGACCCGCCTGCCTTCAGCATGTCGAAGTATTTCGCCTGAAAGTCCGGCATGCCTTCGGCATAGGCGGCATAAAGTGCGTTCACCAAGCCGTCGCCAAAGGCATAGGCATAGACATAGAACGGCGAATGCACGAAATGCGGGATATAGGCCCAGAAGGTTTCATATCCGGGCATGAAATCAAACACATCGCCGAGGGATTCGGCCTGCACTGACATCCACAGGGCGTTGATATCATCCGGCGTCAACTCGCCCTCACGGCGGGCGGCATGCAGTTTGCATTCGAAATCGTAAAACGCGATCTGCCGCACCACGGTGTTGATCATGTCCTCCACCTTGCCTGCCAGCAGCACCTTACGCTCCGCAGGGGTCTTGGCGGCATCCAGCAGGGCGCGGAAGGTGAGCATTTCGCCGAAAACGCTGGCCGTTTCGGCGAGGGTCAGGGGGGTGGAGGAGAGCAGTTCGCCTTGGCCAGCAGCCAGCACCTGATGCACCCCGTGCCCCAACTCATGCGCCAGCGTCATCACATCGCGCGGTTTTCCCATGTAGTTGAGCATGACATAGGGATGCACGGTGGTAACGGTGGGGTGCGCAAAGGCACCGGGTGCCTTGCCGGGTTTCACGCCGGCATCAATCCAGCCTTTGGTAAAGAACGGCCGCGCGATTTCGGCCATTTCCGGCGCGAACCCGGCATAAGCGTCCAGCACGGTTTTGGTGGCCTCGTCCCAATCCACAATGCGCGCGGCATCCGATGGCAGGGGGGCGTTGCGATCCCAGACCTGCATGCGGTCCAAGCCCATCCATTTGGCTTTCAGCTTGTAATAGCGGTGCGACAGTTTCGGGTAGGCGGCGACCACGGCATTGCGCAAAGCCTCCACCACCTCCGGCTCCACATGGTTTGACAGGTGCCGCCCGGTTTGCGGCGTGGGCATCTTGCGCCAGCGATCCTCGATCTCTTTTTCCTTGGCAAGCGTATTATGGACGCGGGCAAACAGCTTGATATTCTTATCGAAAACGACAGCGAGTGCGCGTGCTGACGCCTCGCGTTTGGCACGATCCGTGTCGGTCAGCAGATTAAGCGTGGACTCAAGGTTCAAGTCCTCGCCATCCACCACGAACATCAGGCCGGCCATGGTTTCATCAAACAGCCGGTTCCATGCGGCAGACCCCACGGTGGATTGGTCGTGCAAAAACCGCTCCATCTCGTCTGACAACTGATAGGGGCGCATGGCCCGCATGCGGTCAAACACGGGTTTATAGCGCGCGAGGGCGGCGTTATCGGCCATCAGGGCTGTCAGGTGGCCTTCATCCAGACGGTTGAATTCAAGGGCGTAGAATACCAGCGGCGTGGTGGCCTCGGTCACCTTGTCCTGCGCATCGGCCATGAACTTGGCACGGTCCGCGTCCAGGGTATTCTGATAATAGCGCAGGCCCGCGAAAGACATGAGGCGGCCTGCAACGATATCAATCGCCTCGTAGGCCTGCACACAGGCAAGCATCTGGGCCGCATCCAGCATGGCCAGCTTGCCTTCATGGGCGGCGGCGAAATCACTGCCGGCCTTGGCCAACCAGCCCATGTCATGCACGAATTCGTTCGACGTGGGCGAGGAATAAAGATCGGTCAGATCCCAGTCGGGCAGGTCACCAAAACCCCCGGTGCTGGTGTTGGCGTCGAATACGGGGCGGGTGTGCGGGATCATGGCTGCCTCCTGATGGGGTTGCGCAAGAGGTAGGGCGTTTGCGCGGCACTCTCAACCCAGGCTTCCTCTGTTCTTAACTATCTCGGGGGTATGGGGGCAGAGCCCCCGATGCTGGCCGCAAGCAAGGCCTTCAGGGTATCAAGTGTATCAATCTCATCCACGGGCTTGTCGCGGCGCCAGCGCAGCATGCGGGGAAAGCGCAGGGCGATGCCTGATTTGTGGCGCGGGCTGGCCTGAATGCCTTCAAACGCCACCTCGAACACCAGTTCGGGCGGCACGCGGCGGACGGGGCCGAAACGTTCCAAGGTATGCGCTTGCACCCAACGGGTGATCTCGGCAAATTCGGCATCGGTCAGGCCGGAATAGGCCTTGGTAAAGGGCACAAGATCATTGCCATCACGCACGGCAAAGGTGAAATCGGTGAACAGGGTGGCACGCCTGCCATGGCCGGATTGGGCGTAAAGCATCACGCAATCAACGGTATAGGGGTCGAGCTTCCATTTCCACCAGTCGCCGCGCTTGCGCCCCACATGATAGGGCGAAGCGGCCCGTTTCAGCATCACGCCTTCGGCCATCTGGTCGCGGGCCGTGGCGCGGGTGGTGGTGAGGGTTTGCCAATCGGGGAAGGAAATGGCGGACGAGAGGGAAAGGGGCACATGGGCAGGAAGGGCGCTGATGATTTGCGCAAGCAGGGCACGCCGGTGTGACAGGGGTGCTGCGCGCAAATCGTGGCCGTCATGTTCCAACAGGTCATAGGCGAGCATGCAGGCGGGGGTGTCGGTGAGAAGCTTTTTCGACACAGTCTTGCGGGTGATGCGGGTTTGCAGGGCGGCAAAGGGTTTGGGCTTGCTGTCACCCCAAGCAAGGATTTCGCCATCGATGACGGTGCCTTGGGGAAGGAAGTCCACCAAGGGGGCGAATTCGGGAAAGCGGTCGGTCATCAGGTCTTCGCCGCGCGACCAGATGGCAAAGGCCCCCGCCCGCTGGACGATCTGGCCGCGGATGCCATCCCATTTCCATTCGGCGATCCAGTCTTCGGGTGGGCCAAGGCTTGCGACATCACCTTCGATCTGACTGGCGAGGGCGAAGGGATAGGGGGCCGATCCGGGGCCATCGCTGTGGCCTTCGGTTAGGGTAGCATAAGTGGTCTGGGCGGGGTTCCAGTCGCCCATCAGGCGATGGGCGATGGTGGGCGCATCCACGCCGCTGGCGGCGGCGAGGGCGCGGGTCATCAGGCCCTGACTGACGCCCATGCGAAAGCCACCGGTCAAGAGCTTGTTGAAGAGAAAGCGTTCGTCGCTGGGCAGGGCATCCCATGCCTGCAGAATGGCGGCACGGCGGGCATCGGGGGGCTGGCCAGTCAAACGGATCAGCAGGGTGATGGTATCGGTAAGCGAAAGATCAGAGGTGCGGGTGGGTGGGGGCAGGACGAGGGCGATGGTTTCAGCAAGGTCACCGACGATGGGGTAGGCTTCTTCGAACAGCCACAGGGGGATGCCTGCGGCATCTGCGGCCCAAATGCGCAGTTCGGTGGCGTTGACGGCGCGTTTGGGGCGACGACCGGAGAGGAGGGCGATGGTCCAGACGCGGTCCTGTGCGGGGGCGGTGCGGAAAAAATCGGTCAAGGCGGCGGTTTTGGCGCTGGTTTTGGTGGTGGCGTCGAGCGCGGCGAAAAGGGTGGCGAAGCGTTTCATCGGAGGCGCTCCTCCGCCCTGGCGGGCGACCTCGCGCTGGGATGGTCTGCTTGGCCAAGTAAGACGGGGGCTGTCTGCCCCCCGCCGCCTTTGGCGTCGCCCCCCGAGGATAGTTTTGGGAAGATGAAAGGCAAAGACAGCGTGGTCATTCGCTGACCTCGGCATCACCTTCATATGCGGTTGCGACGATTCCTGCTTCATACCCCTGATCCTCAAGCCAATGGCGGAAGGGCGTGGTATAGCCATGGGTAACAAACACGCGGGATGCGCCCATCGCCCTGATCGCCATGTTCAGCCCCGGCCAATCGGCATGGTCCGAGACGATAAAGCCTTGTGTGCCACGTCTGCGGCGCACGCCGCGCAGGGCCATCCAACCGGAGGCCAGGACTTCGGATGCGGGGCCGAAACGGGCGGCCCATGGGGTGTTCAGGGCGGAGGGGGGGCAGATGACCAGAGCGCCGGGGTGGGTCTTGGCGGTGATGTCTGCAGTGACGCGGATGGTATCAGGCAAGGTGTAACCTGCGGCGCGCAGGGCCATGTTTGTGCCTTCGACCGCGCCATGGGTCAGAATCGGGCCTTGCCCTGCGACGCCTGCCATCAGGCGTTGGGCCTTGCCGAGGGAATAGGCACCGAGAATGGAGGTGCGGCCTGCGGCGGCGTTCTGCGCCCACCAGTCGCGGATCTGGGCCATGATGGCGGCATTGGGCTGCCATCGGAAGACGGGCAGGCCAAAGGTGCATTCAGTGATGAAGGTATGGCAGAGCACGGGTTGCCAAGGTTCGCTGAACCCGTCGGGATCGGTCTTGTAGTCACCCGATACCACCCAGACCTCGCCCTTGTGTGCGACGCGGATCATGGCAGAGCCGGGAACGTGACCTGCGGCATGAAAACTGACGGTGACGGGGCCGATGGGCAAAGGCGTGTCGTAGGGCAGGGTTTGACTGGTGATGTCGCCCAGACGGTGGCGCATGACGGCATCGGTGCCGGGGGTGGAAAGGTAGGCCCCCATGCCGGACCGCGCGTGGTCAGAATGCGCATGCGTTATCAGCGCACGGTCAACAGGTCGCCACGGGTCGATATAGAAATCGCCCGCCTCGCAATAAATACCACGGTCGGTGAAGGTCAGGAGTTGCGCCATGCAAGGCAGGATAGCGCGGTGAGCAGGGCATGCCAGCCCCTGCGCGCGCCTAATAATCGGGCGAATAGCCGCCTTTGGGCGGAAACGGGGCGGTTTGGCCTTTCCGCGCGCAATTTGCGCTGCTTAAGTGCAGGGAACAACGGGGGAAAAGGCATGACGACCTATTTCAACGAAATGTACGATGCCGGGGCGACCCGGCCCCCCTATGCGCGGCTGGAAGGCTGGATGCAGTCCATGCCATCCGAACTGCGCAGCCTGAAACAGGCGGAGGCCGAGGCGCTTTTTCGCCGCATCGGCATTACCTTTGCGGTCTATGGCGAGGCGGGTGGTGATCCGGACCGCCTGATCCCGTTTGATATGTTCCCGCGCGTGTTTACGGGTGCAGAATGGGCGCGGCTGGAACGGGGGATCAAACAGCGCGCGCGGGCGTTGAATGCGTTTTTGGTGGATGTCTATGGCAGGGGTGAAATCGTGCGGGCAGGCCGCATCCCGGCGCGGCTGGTCTATCAGAATGCGGCCTATGAAAAAGCGGTGGTGGGATTTGTGCCATCCAAAGGGGTCTATTCGCATATCGTGGGGATCGATCTGGTGCGCACGGGGCCGGATGAGTTTTTCGTGCTGGAGGATAATTGCCGGACACCATCAGGCGTCAGTTACATGCTGGAAAACCGCGAGATCATGATGCGGATGTTCCCGGA
>JANNBG010000062.1:0-1575 GCA_031385205.1 Rhodobacterales bacterium | reverse complement strand
AAACTGCTGGAGGCATAGATTTTTTCGCCCGCCTCGTTGCACTGGGTACGCACATTGGTCATCGATGCCGTCACATCGACCGCGCCGGATACTAGTGCGGGGCCTGACGCCTCCATCCGGCCCGGCGCGATTTTCTGTCTGCGGGCTGTCGGTGAAGGCGCTGATACAGCGGCAGAAGCAGGCTATCCGCTCAGCCCGCATTTCGTCGTTCATGTCAGCGACGATGAAGAGGTGCTGCTGCCCTACACTCAGGCCAAGCAGGTGCTGGATCGGCTGAAAAAGCTGTGCATCGGGCGCGACCTGCCGGATGCCGAAGCATCGGAACGGTTTGACAAGACCACGCGGTTTGGGCGCGATATGGAGCCATACCAAAAGTTGCTGGCGCGTGCGGTGTCGTCCATCGTCGGCAAAAGCCAAGAGCGCGCAGTGGCAAGCCTGTTCTCCCCTGGCGGCACCCATGCCATGAAGGGCGAGTTTGCCGGGATCAACGATTTTGAGGTCGTGGCCTTCCTCGTCGTCCTGCCCAACAGCGAGACGTCTGCGTGACGGCCAAACCGGACATATCGGCGCTGGTCAATGCCTTTGGTCTGCCGCCCGGTGCGCGGGTCGATATGCGCGTGCCGAAGAAGATGCTGGCGGAACAGGGCGCGCCCACGGCGGCCGACAAGCGGATCATTCTGGACGGGATCGACGAGTTGCAATGGTTCGCAGCCTGTAAGCCTTCGACCATCGGCGTGCCGAACTTCAAGGATGACACCCGCGAATACCTGGAGATTGCGGCCGTCGGCTGTGCCTTCCGGCCCGAAGCCAAGACGGCCCGGCTGATCGAACTGATCCATCGCGCCATCCCCTATCCTGTTTTGCTGATCACCACGGACGCGGAGGGCGCGGCCCTGTCGCTTGCCCATAAGCGCCCTGCAGAGCGTGAGGCCGGGCGGATCGTCATCGACCGGGTTGTCAGCACGGGGCCGATTGGCGGCACTGCGGTGTGTCAGGCGTTTCTGGCAAGCCTTGCGCTGGTGCGCCAACCCCGGCACAACCTGAAAACGCTTTACGATGGCTGGCTTGCGCGTGTCGAAGCGTTGCAGGCTGCAAAAGTCTCGGGTGTCTATTTAGCTACCGATGACAAAGATACAGTCCAGCGACGGCGTGAGGCGTTGGAAACCCATACCCGGCTGCAGCGCGATATCGCCTTGTTGCGCGCCAAGGCCGGGCGCGAAAAACAGATGAAGGGGCGTGTTGATCTGAATTTGCAGATTCAGCGCCTGCAGGCCGCACTTGCGGACCTGAATACAGAGTTTTGAGAACAGGAAGACCCGATGCCCGAGATTGAAAAGTTGACGCTGAACGACCCCGAAACCCAAAGCGCCGATATCGTGGCTGGCAATGTGGCGGCGCTGCAAGCGCTGTTCCCCGAGGCGTTCAGCGAAGGCCGGATTGATTTCGAGGTGCTGAAACAGGTGCTGGGCGGCGCGGTGGATGAGCGGGACGAGAAATACGGGCTGAACTGGCACGGCAAGCGGCGGGCGCGGCAGATCGCGCTGACGCCCTCGACCGGAACGCTATTGCCTTGCC
>JANNBG010000044.1:0-2139 GCA_031385205.1 Rhodobacterales bacterium | reverse complement strand
CATCAATGCTGTCGGGCTTGGGTATCATGTGGCTCTCCCTGTTCGCGGTGAAGGTGGACCGCAAGTGCAGGGTGGTCAAGCCGCGATCAGACGATCAGGATATCGGATGCCGAAAGCGTTGGTGTCCCGTGCAGCAACAGCAGCGTCGCAACCCCGCCCGCCGCCAACCCATTCACAACCACCGCCAACCTGCTTGTCGCCTTAGAAAAAAGGAATTGCCTCAGCTGGCACTGCAACGCGTAACCCAATACAAGGCCCCATGACAAGAAATCTCCATGCCCTTTCTGGGGTCACGGCAAGTGCATCAGGTGCCGCCGCAACGCAACGAAACCGGCACTTTCCAGGCTACGCACGGCGTAGTTCAGCACATAGGGTGTGTCCGTTGCCATGCTGCGCGCGCTCGCCTGCACCAGCGCGCCATTTGCCAGATCAGGGGCCGCCAGCACATCCGGCACCAGCCCCACGCCCAGCCCTGCGCGTGCCGCCGCCAGCACCATGCCAAACTGTTCAAACCGGGGGCCCCTTGCCACCTGCCCTGTGCCAAACCAGCGCAACCACAGATCAGGCCGCGTTGCCTGTTGCAACAGGGGCAGGCGCGCAATCGCCTCATCACTCAGCAGCACTGGCACCAGATGCGGGGCTGCCACCACGATCAGGCGTTCTTCGGCCAGCACATCATGCGGGCCTTGCACTGGCCCGCGCACAATTGCCGCATCCCGCGCGTCGGTCGTGAAATCCAACGGCGTCAGGGTGGCACTGATATCCACCGCCACACCCGGATGCGCCGCCATGAAGCTGGCCAGTCGCGGGATCAGCCAGACCGATGCAAAGCTCGGCAGACAAGCCAGGCGGATCACCTGCTGCTGCCCGCCAAAGCTCATCACGCCCAAGGCCGCTGCATCCAGTTGCGCCAATATCGCCTGCGCCTGCGGCAGGAACGCCCGGCCCGCGTCCGACAGGGTCAGGCGTTGTTTGGCCCGGTGGAACAGCCGCACCCCCAACCGCGCCTCAAGACTGGCGAGCGACCGGCTGATCGCACTTTGCGTCAGGCCCAGCACATCACCCGCATGCGTGGCTGATGCCATGCTGGCCGCCTGCACAAAGGCCTGCAATTCCGGTAGTGACGGTGTATAGGCGCGGCGCATCCCACATTATGAGTTTACATCATGATCCTGTCAAACCTTCTCATTTGAACGGCGGGCATTTGGCGCGTATAAGGGCGCAAAGGAGCAATCCCATGAACAAAGCCGCCCAACCCCTGCTAAAAGCCAAAGATGCCCCCGATCTGGGGCGTTTCGACTGGACCGATCCCTTTCGCCTGCAGGACCAGCTGACCGAAGAAGAACGCATGCTGCAGGATGCGGCGCGGTCTTATGCGCAGGACAAACTGCAACCGCGTGTGATCGCGGCCTACCGCGAGGAATCCACCGACCCCGCGATTTTCCGCGAAATGGGTGACATGGGCCTGCTGGGGGCCACGATCCCCGAAGAATACGGCGGGCTCGGTGCGTCTTATGTGGCTTACGGGCTGATCGCGCGGGAGGTGGAGCGGGTGGATTCCGGTTACCGTTCCATGATGTCGGTGCAATCCAGCCTCGTGATGTATCCGATCTATGCCTATGGGTCCGAAGCGCAGCGGCAAAAATACCTCCCGAAACTGTCGGCGGGTGAATGGATCGGCTGTTTTGGCCTGACGGAACCGGATGCGGGGTCAGACCCTGCAGGCATGAAAACCACCGCCAAGAAAACCAGCGATGGCTATGTGCTGAACGGCGCCAAGATGTGGATATCAAACAGCCCGATTGCCGATGTGTTTGTGGTCTGGGCCAAGTCTGACGCGCATGGTGGCAAGATCAGGGGGTTTATCCTTGATCGTGGCATGGCTGGGCTTTCGACGCCCAAGATCGCTGGCAAACTGTCGCTGCGGGCGAGCGTCACCGGTGAAATCGTGATGCAGGATGTGCATGTCGGTGACGATGCCCTGCTGCCGCATGTCGAGGGGCTGAAAGGCCCGTTCGGCTGCCTGAACCGCGCGCGCTATGGGATCAGTTGGGGTGTTCTGGGGGCGGCAGAGTTTTGTCTGGCTGCCGCACGGCAATACGGACTGGACCGCAAGCAGTTTGGCAAACCGATTGCGCA
>JANNBG010000588.1:0-1955 GCA_031385205.1 Rhodobacterales bacterium | reverse complement strand
CCACGGTTGACCGTTTTTGCCCAATCGCAACATAGACGCAATAGAGTTTTTTATACTCATCATCGCCAGCGGCGTCGTTATACGCCTTCTGGTTCAGGATCGTATCCAGCGCCACGGCAGTCTTGCCCGTCTGACGATCACCGATAATCAACTCGCGCTGGCCACGGCCAACCGGGATCATCGCGTCAATCGCCTTCAGGCCCGTCGCCATCGGTTCATGCACCGATTTGCGCGGGATAATGCCCGGTGCTTTGACGTCCGCCACGCGGCGTTCGGTGGTCTTGATCGGGCCTTTGCCGTCGATCGGGTTGCCCAGACCATCCACCACACGCCCCAGCAATGCGTCACCCGCAGGCACGTCCACGATGGATTTCGTGCGCTTTACCGTATCGCCTTCCTTGATGTCCTGGTCCGAGCCGAAAATAACGATACCCACGTTATCGACTTCAAGGTTCAGGGCCATGCCACGGATACCACCGGGGAATTCGACCATCTCACCGGCCTGCACGTTATCAAGGCCGTGCACACGGGCAATCCCGTCACCGACCGACAACACGCGCCCGACTTCGGACACTTCGGCATCTTTGCCGAAATTCTTGATCTGATCCTTCAGGATCGCCGAGATTTCTGCCGCCTGGATTCCCATCACCCAACCTCTTTCATTGCATTCTGAAGTGCTGCCAGCTTTGCCTTGACCGATGTGTCGATCATGGTGGAGCCCAGCTTGACGATCAAACCGCCGATGAGGCTATCATCGACCGTTGTATGAAGTTTCACATCCTTGCCGACCTTGGCTTTCAGCGTGTCGGCCAGCTTTTTGGCCTGCGCTGCGGTCAGTTTGGTGGCCGAGGTCACCTCAGCCGTCATTTCGCCGCGTTCATCGGCCAGCCGCGCGCGCAGGTTCGCCACCAGTTGCGGCAGAACGAACAGGCGGCGCTTGGACGCCATCAGGGCGATGGTATTGGTCATCAGGGGCGACAGGCCCATCTTTGCGGCAATCGCGGCCATGGCATTCGCCTGATCTTCGCGGGCGATCACAGGCGATGCGATCATGCCGGCAAGGTCCGCATTGGTCAGGGCGTCGGCCAGCGCGTCGGTATCTGCCTCAAGGGCTTTCAGGCCTTTGTCATCTTTGGCCAATTCGAAAAGGGCTGCTGCGTAACGCGCGGCAATCCCAAGAGAGATCGAGGCTGTTTCCGACACGTCATCCCTTCCGCTGTCATGCCCGTGCTACCGTTGTTGCGGCCAAAGGCTGTTTGTGGCGTAACCCGCATGGGTTCGTCTCATTTCGGCTGCGTGTAGCAGAGGCTTTGCCACCCCGCAACGGGGTCGCGCCGCATTTCGTGAACGATCTGAGGCAAGAAATCACCCGGGTTTGGCTGGCAGGGCACCGGGTGTGCAAAAGCGGCTTTGTTACCGAAACGTCGACAGACAAATGGATTGTTTCCAATTGAGCGTCGTACGCTTTCGGATATCTCTTGCCTAGACTCGTTGACTTGTTGTCAACTGTGAAAATGCAATGTGGGGGTATGTCGCATGATTTTTCTGACCAGTCTTTTGGCGCTCGGTCTGGTGGCGGGTTTGTTCGACCTGTTTGATTCCAGCAGTAATGATGATGACGGCATGCCACCTGCACAGGGCCTGACCGGGACCGATGGCAATGACACGCTGATGGCAGAATCGGGTGACGTGCGCGCCTTGGGTGGCGACGATCTGCTGACGATTTCGGGCACGGCCACGGGCTATGGCGATCAGGGCAATGACACGCTGACGGGTGGCGGCGATATTGTCATGTATGGCGGGGCTGGCGCAGATGACATCAGGTCGCAAGACGATGGGCGCGGCTATGGTGGTGATGGCAACGACAGCATGGTCGGGGCCGGAAATAGTGTGTTTTATGGCGAAGATGGCGATGACACGCTGACCGGGGATACGTTCTTTGACGGTGGCGGCGA
>JANNBG010000585.1:0-1999 GCA_031385205.1 Rhodobacterales bacterium | reverse complement strand
GCAAAGACTGCATTAAATCGCCGAACACTGCCGAAACCGGACTGAAATGCGATCTCTGTGATGGGCAGAAGGGTGTCGTTCAGCAATCGCTTTGCCCGCTGGACCCGCGCGGTTTGCGCCGTTTGAAGCGGTGACGCGCCGACCTGGTCTGCAAACAACCGACGCAGGTGCCGCGCACCGACCCCCAGTTTTTTTGACAGACCATCGACACTATCGCCATCTAATGCGCCTGCCTCGATCATCCTCAGCGCGCGTTCAACGGTGGTGCGGGTGCCCTTCCATGCTGCGCAAAAGGGTGCAGTTTCCGGGCGGCAGCGAAGACATGGACGGTATCCTGCCTGTTCTGCTGCGGCAGCGGTCGGAAAATAGCTGACGTTGCCGGTCAGCGGCTGCCTCACCGGACAGACCGGACGGCAATAGATCCTTGTCGTGCGGACAGCCGTAAAGAACAGCCCATCAAAGGCGGGATCGCGCCGCAGTCGCGCATCGTTGCAGGTGTCAAAATCAAGCATGCTGCGTACATAGCACCACTTTTATCACCAAACGAGCGTCGTCAGATGATCGCGTCCGAAACCGGCCAGTGCTTTGCACCAGAAAACTGTAGGCAATTGTCACACAGGCCATCCACGGACCTTGAATATGCAGATGACACCACGGGATTGGTTGCGCCTCATTCTGCTTTCCGTGCTTTGGGGAGGATCATTCTTTTTATCCAAGGTGGTGCTGCATGATTTACCGCCGCTAATGGTTGTGTTGTGCCGGGTTTCTCTGGCTGCGCTTGCGCTCTCTATTTATCTGCGCGCAACGGATCAGCGCATCCCGTGGTCGCGTCCTGTCTGGGGCGCATTTTTCGGAATGGGCCTGCTGAACAACCTCATTCCCTTCAGCCTGCTGCTCTGGGGTCAGACCCAGATTGCAAGCGGTCTGGCCTCCATCTTGAATGCCACGACGCCTGTTTTTGCGATCCTTGTTACCCGCAAGCTGGCGCCACAGACGGAACTGACCCCTTATCGGATCGCAGGTGTGGGTCTGGGGATTGCAGGCGTCGCGGTCCTGATGGGTGGCGACGCGATGTCGGATCGTGATTTTGCGTTGCTTCCCATGCTTGCCTGTCTTGGCGCGGCGTTGTCCTATGGGTTGGCCGGGTTCTTCGGGCAGAGGTTCCGCCGCATGGGAATCGTACCTGCGACCGGTGCGTTCGGCCAGCTTGCCGCGTCATCGGTGGTGATGACTCCCGTGGTGATGTTCGTTGACAAACCCTGGGGCTTACCTGTGCCGGGAGTGGTTGCGGTCGGTGCGCTTGTTGCGCTTGCGCTTTTCTCGACGGCGCTTGCCTACGTCATCTTCTTCCGATGCCTTGCCACCATCGGTCAGCTGAATACGTCACTGGTGACACTGATGATCCCGGCCAGCGCCATTTTGCTTGGCAGCTTCATCCTTGGTGAGCAGCTGGCGGCCAACCATTACGCGGGCATGGCACTGATTGGCCTTGGCTTGGTCATCATCGACGGGCGCCTCTGGCTACGGGTCTTGTCACGATCGGCTCGTGGGCCAAAGGATTGATGGCACATGTTATTAACAGCGGCGGTGGGTTCGACCTGATGGCGCTATATACGGATCTGGATGCAATGGGCTATGATGGCTGAGTGGGGGCCGAATATCGCCCAGCGAATGGCACGCTGAAGGGCTTTGGGTGGCTGGCGGCGCTGAAAGGGCGCAAAAGTCCCATGGGCGTGGAATAATCGCGGACGCAGGTGCGCAGATGATTACAGACATCGAGGACTTCTTTACCAAGGGCTGCGGGCGGTGTGACCGCTTTGCGACGCCGGACTGCTCGACACGCCTGTGGGCGCAAGGCCTGCACGATCTGCGGCGCATCGCGCAAGACGCAGGCTTGCAGGAAACGGTAAAATGGGGGCATCCCTGTTACAGGCACGCAGGTCGCAACATCCTGCTGTTCGGGGCGTTTCGCGGCGATTTTCGCCTGACGTTTTTCAAT
>JANNBG010000583.1:0-1902 GCA_031385205.1 Rhodobacterales bacterium | reverse complement strand
ATTGAAAAACGTCAGGCGAAAATCGCCGCGAAACGCCCCGAACAGCAGGATGTTGCGACCTGCGTGCCTGTAACAGGGATGCCCCCATTTTACCGTTTCCTGCAAGCCTGCGTCTTGCGCGATGCGCCGCAGATCGTGCAGTCCCTGCGCCCACAGGCGTGTCGAACAGTCCGGCGCCGCAAAGCGGTCACACCGCCCGCAGCCTTTGGTAAAGAAGTCCTCAACGTCTGTAATCATTTGCGCACCTGCGGCCGCCAATCACTCCACGCCCATCGGCCTCGTGCGGCCCTTGAGCGCCGTCAACCAGCCCAACCCCTTCAACGTACCATTGGCGGGCCGGTATTCCGCCCCCACCCAGCCATCATAGCCCATGCCGTCCAGATCCGTACACAGCGCGGTCAGATCAAACCCGCCACCCCCCGGTTCGGCGCGGGTGGGAAAGCCTGCAATCTGCACATGGGCCGTATGGCTGCGGTGATCCTCCCAGACCGGGGCCGCCTGCCCATACAGGCGCGTGGCATGCCACAGATCGAACTGCAGGCCGATGTTGGGCAGGCCAAGATCATCCAGCAACCGTGCCGTCTGGTCATAATCGTTCAGGAAATATCCCGGCATGTCGCCGGGGTTCAACGGCTCCAGCGTCAGGATCAGGTCTGTTTGCGTGGCAGCCCATGCGAGGTTATCCAGAAAGGTCTGTTCCGCCACCGGCCCCTTGCCCACGCCCGCCATCACATGCAACCGGCTGGCCCCCAGCCGCGTCGCATAATCCGCACCCCGCAGGAAACTGTCGCGGAATTTCTGCTCCATCCCCGTGACCGCAGCAAAGCCCCGATCACCACTGACCCAATCCCCCGGCGGCGTGTTGATAAGGGCCAGCGGCACATCACCCAGCGCCTTTTGCCATTCCGCAACCGTGTGGTCATAGGGAAACAGAATCTCCACCCCGTCAAAGCCCGCTTGCGCGGCATAGGACGGGCGCTCCAAAGCACTGACTTCGGTGAACAGCATGGTGATGTTGGCGGCAAAACGGGGCATAGATGGATCAGGACAATTCTGCTGAAGGAATGATCGGAAAGAACTGCCCGCCTGACCAAATGCCAAACCAGCGTGCGCCTTCATGCAACGCATGGCTGCCAAGATCAATCATCCGGTAGAAACTCTTTCTGTCGATCAGCGCGTCCAGATTGGTGCGCACCCGGATGTAAGGGCTGGGTTCGCCTGTTTTTTCATCACGTTCCACGCGGATAGGATGGTCGGGCCCTGCCGACATTTCGTCATCCGTCAGGGTACGAAAGTGCAGGGATTGCGCGTCATCCTGCCCCGTCACGCTGAAATCCACGGCCAGAAACGGCGCATCATCGACCGTGATGCCGACCTTTTCGACAGGCGTCACAAGGAAATACTTGTCCCCTTCAAGCTTCAGTATCCCCGAAAACAACTTCACCAATCCTGCGCGGCCAATGGGGGTACCTTCATGAAACCATGTGCCGTCGCGGGCAATGCGCATGTCCATATCGCCACAAAACGGCGGGTTCCACAGATGCACGGGCGGCGGGCCTTTGCGGGCCGCTGCCGTGGCGCTGGCGGCGATGCCATCGGCGGTTGTTGTCACGATCATATCATCTGATGGTTTTGCCATTTGTGCCCGGGGCCTTAGTTGGGTCATATGGCACTATATATTCGCGAAAGGATGCTTGTCATGGCTGATACTGCCGCACTGGTTGCCGAAATTGAAGCGTTGGGCGAAACTTTGGGGCGCGCGAAGGCGAGCATCAACCAGCGATTCATCGGGCAGGAACGCGTGGTGGACCTTGTGCTGTCATCTTTGCTGTGTGGTGGGCATGCCTTGCTGGTGGGTTTGCCGGGCTTGGGCAAGACGCGGCTGGTGGATACGCTGTCAAC
>JANNBG010000748.1:0-2424 GCA_031385205.1 Rhodobacterales bacterium | reverse complement strand
GCCGAAATCCATCGGGCCGGGGCTGGGCGAGGACGGCCACCATTGCGCACCCGGCACGGCGGCCTTCAGCGCCGCCTCTATCGTGCGGTTCAGCCGGTCATAGCCCACCAGATACAAATCGCGGTTGGCGCGGGTTTCGGGGAACCACGTCAGCGCGCCGATCAATTCATTGTCGCCGCACCACAAGGTCAGGCTGGCGTGGTGATGCAACCGAAGCGCCTGTTCGCGCACTTCGATGGCCACATCATCCAAAAACGCCTTGTCGGCCGGATAGATATGGCAGGAAAACATGAAATCCTGCCAGACCATCAGGCCCAATTCATCGCACAGATCATAGAACCAATCGGGTTCATAGCGCCCGCCGCCCCAGACCCGGATCATGTTCATATTCGCATCGACCGCCGATTGCAGCAAATCGCGGGTGGCAGCTTGGGTGATCCGGCCCGCCAGTGCATCGGCGGGGATCCAGTTGCTGCCCTTGGCAAAGATATCGCGGCCATTGATGTTGAATTTGAAGCCCAAACCAACGGTATCTTTTTCGGCGATCAGCGCCGACTGACGCAGGCCGATGCGACGGCGTTCAACCTGATCACCCAAGACAACATGCAGATCATAAAGCGGCTGATCGCCCGCCCCTGCTGGCCACCACAGATCGGGATTGTCGATCACCAGTTCTGCCCATGCCGCACCCTGTTGCACGGTTGCCATGGCCTGCGCTGCGCCCAAGGTAAACGTAACTTCTGCCCCTTCAGCCTTGCCTTCCACTGCCACATCGACGGCAACAACAGCACGCCCCGCAGTGTGGGTTTGCGAAATCACCATCGACGCGATCCGCGCTTTTGCGATGGGTTCCAGATAGAAATCGCCATACAGCCCGAACGTCGCCAGCGCGATGTTCCAGTCCCAGCCGAAATCGCAACTGGGTTTGCGCAGCATATTGCCGTTGTGAATGGGGGTGTTGTTGGCAGAAAACGGCACGAAATAGGGCTGGGCAGCTTGGCGCGCCGCAGCCTCACGCGCGGGGGATTTGAACCGGATGGCGATGTCATTGTCGCCCAGCCGCAACACGCCCGACAGATCAACGCGGTAGCTGCGAAACATGCTGTCAGACCGCAGAACGGCAACTCCGTTTACCGTCACTTCGGCCACGGTATCCAGCTAGTAAAGCACCTACACCTGTTCGGTGCGTGCCACCACAAAACTGCGCACCGCCAGCCAGTCCCGCGCGCAAATCCAGCGCAGACCGTATTCATTGCGGCCCCAATATGGATCGGGAATAGCCCCCGCCGCATACAGCGCCGAGATGCCATCGCCGGGCAGCGTCAAGGCAACAGAATGCCCCCCGCTTTCATCGCAAAGCGCCCAGTCCCCACACAGATCAAGCATGATCAGACCCGCTGTTCAGTTCCGACGTCGAAAATCGACGCTTTGGAAATATCCACTTTCAGATGCACTTGGGTGCCAGCCGACATGCGCCGTTCCACCGGAACCCGCACCGACATCTTTACGTCGTGCGACTCTAGCCAGACCAGACTGTCTGCGCCCATCGGTTCGTCAATCTCGACCACTGCAGGAATTGTCAAACCCGGTTCGGCATGGTCTTGAATGTGCAGATGTTCCGGGCGCAGGCCCAGAATGGCCTTAGAGCGTTCCAAGATTGCGCCGCCTTCATAGCCTGCCAAATTAAGCTTGGTTCCACCAAACTGAAACGCAGCACCGCCATCTATTGTGGACCCGTGCAGAAAGTTCATCGACGGGCTGCCGATGAAACCGGCCACAAACAGGTTGGTGGGGCGGTTATAGATGGTTTGCGGCGCATCCAACTGCTGAATGATGCCGCCGCGCATCACGGCAATACGGTCGGCCAAAGTCAACGCTTCGATCTGGTCGTGCGTCACGTAAACCATGGTGTTTTTCAAGCGGTTGTGCAGACGCTTTAATTCCACCCGCAATTCGGATCGCAGCTTGGCGTCAAGGTTCGACAACGGCTCGTCAAACAAGAACACATCAACATCGCGCACCAAGGCCCGGCCAATCGCCACGCGCTGACGCTGTCCACCCGACAAAGCGCCGGGCTTGCGATCCAACAGCGGCCCGATCTGCAAAATCTCGGAGGCGCGCTGCACCCGCTTTTCGATCTCTTCCTTCGGCAGGCCCGCGATTTTCAACCCGAACGACAAGTTCCCCCGCACCGTCATCTGCGGATAAAGCGCGTAGGATTGAAACACCATGCCGATGCCGCGCTCTGACGGTTCGGCCCAGGTGACGTTTTTACCCTTGATATGGATCTGGCCTTCGGACAGTTCCAACAGCCCGGCAAGGCAATTCAGCAACGTCGATTTGCCACAGCCCGACGGCCCCAGCAGCACGATGAATTCGCCTTCCTCGACATCAAGATTAAGGTTTTTCAGAACTTCAGCAGCG
>JANNBG010000742.1:0-3029 GCA_031385205.1 Rhodobacterales bacterium | reverse complement strand
TGGCAACGGGGGCAGTGCGCGGCTGGCCGTTGGCCAAGGGGATCAGGGATTGGCCGTCAGTCCAAGGGGCGATGGCGGAGATGTCGATGCTGGCGAGGGCGCAGAGCGTGGGGCAGATGTCGAGGTTGGAGGTGGGGGTGTCGATGCGGCCTGTGGGCAGACCCGCGCCAGCGATCATCAGGGGCACGCGGGCGGAGCCTTCGAACATGCTCATCTTGAACCACAGGCCACGCATCCCCAGCATATCGCCGTGGTCGGAGCAGAACATGACGATGGTATCATCGGCCATGCGGGTGGCAGTCAGCACGGCAAGCAGGTCGCCGACCTTGTCATCGACGTAAGAGATATTGGCGAAATAGCCTTGCCGGGCGCGGCGGATGTGTTCGGGGGTGATATCAAAAGCGTCGGAGTCGCAGGCGCGGTGCAGGCGGCGGGAATGCGGGTCTTGGTCGGCGTAGGGGATGGCGGGAAGTTCGGGGTCCAAATGTGCACAATCGTTGTACAGATCCCAATATTTGCGGCGGGCGACATAGGGGTCATGCGGGTGCGACATGGAGACGGTCAGGCACCATGGGCGGCGCTGGGGATCATCGCTGGTGCGTGACAGGCTGCGCAGTTTCTGCGTGGCCTGATGTACAACGTTGTCATCATATTCCATCTGGTTGGTGGTTTCGGCGACGCCCGCACCCGTGACGGAGCCGAGGTTGTGATACCACCAGTCGATCCGCTCACCCGGTTTGCGATAGTCAGGGGTCCAGCCGAAATCGGCGGGGTAGATGTCTGTGGTCAGGCGCTCCTCATACCCGTGCAGCTGATCGGGGCCGACAAAGTGCATCTTGCCGGACAGGCAGGTCTGATATCCGGCGCTGCGCAGGTGATGGGCAAAGGTGGGGATGTCGGACGCAAATTCGGCGGCATTATCATAAACGCGGGTGCGGGAGGGCAGCTGGCCGGACATGAAACTGGCACGGGCGGGGGCGCAGAGGGGGCTTGCGGTGTAGTTGCGGGTGAAACGGGTGGAGCGTTGGGCAAGGGCGCGCAAGTGGGGGGTGTCGAGCCAGTGGGCGGGGCCGTCGGGGAAGAGGGTGCCGTTGAGCTGATCGACCATGATGATGAGGATATTGGGTTGGGACATGGGGTGGACTTTCAGAAACGAGTGGGGCGCAGGGGGTGCAGGTCGACGGGCGGGGTTTTGCCGGCGATGAGGGCGGCCACGATGCGGGCGGTGAGGGGGGCGAGGGTCAGGCCGATATGGCCATGGCCAAATGCGTGGATGATGTCGGGGCCACCAGATGACGGGCCGATGACGGGCAGGCTGTCGGGAAGCGAGGGGCGGAAGCCCATCCAAGTGCGGGTGGGTTCGCCGAGGTGGGGGAAGATGGTGCGTGCGCCCTCAATCAGTTTGGCAATGCGGTGGGGGGATGGGGGGGCGGTCAGGCCGCCGAGTTCCACCGTGCCCGCGGCGCGCAGGCGGCCCTGCAGGGGGCAAAGGTAAAAGCCAAGCGATGTGGGGCAGGCGGGGCGGTTTAAGGTGGGTTCGATATCCCATTCGGCATGATAGCCGCGTTCGGTATCCATGGGGATGCGGTCACCAGCCATGCGGGCAAGCGTTTTGGAATGCGCACCAGCGGCGATGATGACGCGGTGGGCGGTGATATTGGGGCCTGTCAGGTGGATGCCCTGGGGGGTGCGGTCCAGTGCGGTGACGCGGGATTGGATGTGCTGCACGGTCAGGTGTGCGGTCAGGGCGGCCATGACTTTGCCGGGGTCGGTCAGCGTCATGGCGTTGGGAAACAAGGCGGCACCGTGCATAGGGGGCAAGCTGGGTTCGAGCTGGTGGAGTTCTTCGGGGGATAGGAGGTCAACGGTGACACCCATGCGGCGGCGGGTGGTCATGTCTGCATGGGCGGCGCGGTAGGCGGATGGCGTGTCGTACAGGTACAGGCAGCCAGTGTGGCGGGTCAGGTTTTGCATGCCGAGGTCGGCCACGAGGTCGCGCCAGAGGGGCGTTGCGTCAGCGAGCAATCCTCCCAACACTTGGGCATTGCGCAGGGCGGCGGCAGGCAGGGATTGGTGGGCAAAGCGCAGCAGCCATGGGGCAAGGGATGGCAACGCGGCGTGGCGGATGGACAGGGGGGAGTTGCGGTTGAAGAGGAGCGAGGGCAAGGCGCGCAGGACATCAGGCGTGCCGACGGGCATGACGGCGTAATCGGCGATGGTGCCTGCGTTGCCGTAACTGGCCCCGGAACCGGGGGGATTGGGGTCGATCAGGGTGACGTCATGGCCATCATCGGTGAGGGCCTTGGCGATGGTCAGGCCGATGACGCCCGCGCCGATGATGGCGATATCCGTTGTCGCAGACGCCGGGGCTCTGAAAATTTCAGGACTGAAATTTTCAGGATGCGCCCCGGTCATTCACATGCACGCAGCATAAAGCGCCCGCAGATTTTGCAGTGTCAGGGGCACAGGGTTGCCGCCACAGGACGGGTCTTCCAGCGCCATGGCGGCCATTTCGTCCAATCGGGCGGTTTGTACGCCCATTGCCGTCAGGTTGGCCGGAATGTCCAGCGTCTTGCGCAGGTTCATCACTGCTGCGCGAAAGCCGTCAAAGCCGCCCGCAATGCCGATATAGGCGGCGGCCTTGGCCAAACGCGGCTCTATCACTGCGCGGTTAAAGTCCAGCACCATGGGCATCACCACCGCATTCGTCGTGCCGTGATGTGTGTTGTACAAAGCGCCGACGGGGTGGCTGAGGGAATGGATCGCGCCCAGCCCTTTTTGGAATGCGGTGGCCCCCATGGCGGCGGCAGACATCATATGCGCGCGGGCATCCAGATCATTGGGGTTGCTATAGACGACGGCCAGATTTTCGAACACCAACCGCATGCCCTCCAGGGCGATGCCCTCGCCCATTGTCTGGAGGCGTATTGCTCGCCTTTCTACCACCCGATGTCGCAGGGCATCGCCCTGGAGGGCATGCGGTTGGTGTTCGAAAATCTGGCCGTCGTCTATAGCAACCCCAATGATCT
>JANNBG010000706.1:0-2700 GCA_031385205.1 Rhodobacterales bacterium | reverse complement strand
GCACCTGCAACTATATCCTGACCCGCATGGAAAGTGCAGGCCTGCCCTATGAGACGGTGTTCGAGGAGGCCCGCCAACTGGGCTATCTGGAGGCTGATCCTAATCTGGATGTTGGCGGCATCGATGCGGGCCACAAACTCTCCCTCCTCGCCGCCATCGCCTTTGGCACCCAGGTCAGCTTTGATGCCGTCGAATTGGAAGGCATCGGGTCCATCAGCATCGACGATATCCGCCTTGCTGCCGATATGGGCTATAAGATCAAACTGCTGGGCGTGGCCCAGATGACCGGGCGCGGGCTGGAACAACGCATGACCCCCTGCCTTGTGCCCGCCGACAGCCCGCTGGGCCAGTTGCAGGGCGGCACCAACATGGTTGTGCTGGATGGCGATGCCTCCGGCCAGATCGTCATGCGCGGTGCCGGTGCGGGCATGGGCCCCACCGCCAGCGCCGTGATGGGCGATGTGATCGACCTTGCCCGTGGCATCCGCATCCCCACCTTTGGCCAGCCCGCCACCAGCCTGACCCTGCCACAGGCCGCCGCTACATCCGCGCCGGCCCCGCATTACCTGCGCATGACCCTGCTGGATAAGCCCGGCGCACTCGCCAAAATCGCCACCTGCCTTGGCGACAGCGGTATCTCCATCGACCGCATGCACCAGTATGGCCATCAGGGCAGCCAGGCCCCCGTGCTGATCGTCACGCACAAGGCCACGCGCGATGACATCGCCCATGCCATGGGGCGCTTTGCCGCCACCGGCGTGCTGGTCGGTGATCCCGTGGCCATCCGGATCGAGGAAGTCTGACCACCGCTTGACATGCCCCGCCCAAAGGCCCAGCCTTTTGCGATGCTACAGCATTTGGCAGGGGCATTTGACACATGGCAACGCATTTTCACATCATCGCACTGTGCCTTGCAGGGCTTTTGCCCAATCCCGGCCACGCCGACATGTTGCCCGGTGCCGATGAGCCCGCTTTCGTCGCCGCCATGACCAGCGCCCTTGCCACCGATGACCCCCGCCCCTTGGCTGACCTGCATGCCCTCGCCTCTGCGGGCAATGTCGCCGCCCTTGTCGCCCTGCCCACCGTCGAACGCTGGATCCCCCGCACCGGATCGCTCGCCGAACGCGCCGCCCTGCGCAAGATCAACGGCACGCCGGTGACCGACCTTGCCAATGCCGCCTCGCCCATCTCGCGTCTGTGGCTGCAAGGCACCATGTCCGACGATATGGCCCTGCAATTGGACCGTGCCATTGGCCTGTATGCACTGGGCGAGACCCTGAAGGGCGATAGCCTGTTGTCCGTCTGGCTCAATCAAACGGGCGGCTTTCCACCCCTGCCTGCAGGTTTTGCTGACCTGCCCGCCAGCGCCTGGCTAAAAGCCGCCATCCTTGAAAACCGCCTGAACCCCTTCGTCGGCAATCCCACGCCCGACCCGGATGCGGCCATGGCCATCCTGATTGCGTGGCTTGTTGCAGACCGGTCAGAGGGCGCGATGGTGCTGGCCCGCATCACCGGGCAAGCCGGGGGCCGGACGTTGTCACCCGATGAGGCAACCTACGCCAATGATCTGCTGGCCCGCGTCTTTGCCACCTTGAACCCCCTTGCTGCCGCACAGGCAGACCGCAGCATCGCCGCCGCTGCCCTCGTCTGGAACGCCGCATGGCACCATCTGCCCGATGCGCCCCTGCCCGACGCTGACGCGCAGACCCTGTGGCAAACCCTTTCCCCCCGCCCCGATTTCGCGCCCGTCGCCCTGTATTGCGCCGCCCATTGCCCCGCAGACCCCGCCGCCTGCGAACGGGCCTATCTGCAGGCCTTTGGCTATCAACCCGGCAATTTCACATGGTTCGAACCCCAATCCGATGCCCTTGCCCCCGCCATATTCTATGCCTCGCCGCGCGCCGAACACCTGCTCATCACCAACGGCATCATTTATGCCCTGAACGTCCCACCCGATGCCCTATCCCTTGCCACTGCCGTCCCCGCCCTCGGCGCCGCCATGGCATCGGATGCCTGTTTCGCCACCACCGTCACCCGCGTGCTGACCACGCCTTTACCCGGTACGCCTTAGTCCTCGCTTGCTGCACGGCGCTGGCCCGGATATTGCGGGGCAAAACGAGACAGGGACAGCCATGACAGAAATCGCCGCCTTTCAGGATCGTCTCCTGTCGCTTGGCCTTGCCCGCGTGTCCGAAGCCGCCGCCATTGCATCCGCCAAACTGATCGGTCGGGGTGATGAAAAGGCCGCCGATCAGGCCGCCGTCAACGCCATGCGCGACCAGCTGAACCTGATGGATATCGCCGGCGTCGTGGTCATTGGCGAAGGCGAGCGTGACGAGGCCCCCATGCTGTTCATCGGCGAACAGGTCGGCACCGGCAATGGCCCCGCCGTCGATATCGCGCTGGACCCTTTGGAAGGCACCACCCTGACCGCCAAGGACATGCCCAACGCCCTGACCGTGATCGCCATGGCCCCGCGCGGCACGCTGCTGCATGCGCCTGATGTGTACATGGAAAAACTCGCCATCGGCCCGGGTTACGCTGTGGATACCGTCGCCCTGAAAATGTCCCCCACCGAACGCGTGCAGGCCTTGGCTGCCGCCAAAGGCGGGCTGCCGCGCGATATCACCGTCTGCATTCTGGAACGCCCAAGGCACGAGGATCTGATCGCCGAAGTCCGTGCCACCGGGGCCGCCATCC
>JANNBG010000674.1:0-5599 GCA_031385205.1 Rhodobacterales bacterium | reverse complement strand
AGAGGCCTTCGTCTTCGAAGAAGCCCTTTTCCTTGGCGATGGCGAGGGGGGCCATGTCGGTCAGTTTGATGAAGCCAAGGGTGAGTTCGTCTTTCTCAATGCCGGGGGTTTCGGCGACGGCGGGGAAGGCGAGGAAGGTGGTCAAAAGCAGGGCTGTGCGCGTCATTGTGACCTCATGTGCAAATGGAAAATGCCGCCCGATGCCAAAGCCAGATGGCAGTGGATCAGAGCGGCATTGCTCAGGGATTTTCCCGCGTCTTGGGGAGAGAGTGTGGAGCGTCGTTGCCCATTTCTTAGTTTAAGAATGCCATGCTGCATTGCGGCGTCACGGCGGAGATGTGGTTTTACGTGGGCGGGTTACGGGTTTTGCACCTGCAGCATTTCGGATGCTGCTTTTTTCAGCGGGCCGGATGGGCGGGGTCGAAAATACGGGCGTCAAAGAAGCGGTCGGCGGGCAGAATCATGCGGCCACGGTCTGATGCGACGGGGGTTGGGGTGGGTCAGTGCGCCCTCAAGTTTTTCGGAGGCTCCGGGTAGGACTGCACCCGCCTGCGCCAGATGGGTGCGGTACAGATCGGTGCGAAAGACGGGCTTTGCGGTGGCTGCGGCCTGTGCGGGATCAAGGCCATGGCGGCGGGCGAGTTGCACGGCGATCCATGCGGCTTGGGATCGCCAAGGGAAGGTGGCGTTGTGGAAGGCGATCATGTGGGGGAGGTTGCGTTCGTCGCCTGCGCCCGAAATGACCATCTGCCCGGTCAGGACGCGTTCGATGATGTCGGGCGTGACGCCCAAGGGGGTGGAAAGGATCTCCGCGGCCATCATGCTGTTGGTGGGGTCGCCCAGCCAGCGGCCTGCACGCCAGACGGCCCGCATCAGGCGGCCTGCAAGATCGGGGTCGGCTTCGGCCCAGGCGGATTGCACGGCGAGCACCTTTTCGGGGTGAAAGCCCCAGATTGCGGAACCAGGCAACAGCAGGTCACCCGCGCCCTGTTCCACGGCGACGGAACCCCAGGGCTCGCCGACACAGAAGGCGTCAATCTCGCCTGCGGTAAGGGCTTCGGCCATGCGGGGTGGGGGGACGGTAATGATCGTGGGCGATGTGCCGAGCCAATAGGCGACGAGTTCGCGGTGCATGGAAAACGGGAAGGGCACGCCGATGCGCAGGGAGGTGGGCGCGGCGGCGTGCAGGGCATGGGCGGCAAGTGTGGCATCGGTGAAGTCGAAGGTGTAACCGCTGGTGCGCATTTTCGCGGCGATGGGGGCGGAAACGCCAATGACATCACCGTTGGTGTTGAGGATGGACAGGGCATCAAATCTTGCAGGCCCGGCAAGGCCCAATGCCATGGCGACGGGCAAGGGGGCGAGCATCTGGGCGGCGTGGACTTGGCCCATGGCGAGCATATCACGCAGGGCGGCCCATGAGGGGGCGGGGTGCAGGGTCAAGGCGAGGGATTCTTCTGCACCGAAACGCAGGGCGTGCGCGACGATCAGGGGGGCGGCGTCGACAAGGGGGACGTAACCGAGGGACAGGGGGGTCATCGCAGCATCTCCGCCGCTGTCACCAAGGCGGCTGCCACATCGGCGACTTTGCGGCCCTGATCCATGGCGGTGCGGCGGATGAGGGCATAGGCGTCTTCCTCGCCCAACCCTTTGGCGCGCATCAGGATGCCCTTGGCGCGGTCGATGACCTTGCGTTCCTCCAAGGCGCGACGGGTGGCGGTCAGTTCGGCGCGCATCTTGGCGACCATGTGAAAACGGGCGATGGCGGCATCAAGCACGGGTTTGATGCGTTCAGAGCGAAGGCCATCGACGACATAGGCGCTGACCCCGGCCTCGATGGCGGCACGGGTCAGGGTGCCATCGGAACGGTCGACAAACATGGCAACTGGGCGGTCGAGGGGAGAGGTGGCAAGGGTGAGTTCCTCCAGCACATCGCGGGAAGGGTTGGCGACGTCGATGAGGACGACATCGGGTTGGCGTTCGGCGATGCGCCTTGCAAGGCCAGCCTCTTCTGCGATGACCATGACATTGTAATCGCCAGCCTCGCGCAGGCCATCGACGATCATCAAAGCCCGCTCGCGGTCTGCCTCGACGACGATGATGGAAAGGGTCTTGGCCATGGGCGCAGGCTGATGCTGCGGGTGCAGCATACGCAATCTGTGGGGCTGGGTTGGAGGAGCGGTCTGAAATGGTGTGATGTAAATTTGGGCGGTTATGTAGTGAGGTGCACGATTTTGGGCGGTTGGTGATGGGTTGACCTATGGCATGAGGCGCGGGATGAAAGAAGAAAGAGGGATGCGCATGAAACTGTTTGTGGGCCTTGGCAATCCGGGCGGGCAATACGCGGGGAACCGGCATAACATCGGGTTCATGGCGGTGGACCGGATTGCGGCGGAGCATGGGTTCAGCCCGTGGAAGAAGGGGTTTCAGGGGCTGATTTGTGATGGGCGGCTGGGGGAGGAGCGGGTTGTGCTGCTGAAGCCTGCGACGTTCATGAACCTGTCGGGGCAGGCGGTGCAGGCGGCAGTTGCGTTTCACAGGCTGGCGTTGACGGATGTGGTGGTGTTCCATGACGAACTGGATCTGGCACCGGGCAAGCTGCGGGTAAAGTTTGGCGGGGGGCATGCGGGGCATAACGGCTTGCGGTCGATCCATGGGCATCTGGGGGATCAGTACACACGGGTGCGGATGGGCATCGGGCATCCGGGGCATAAGGATGCGGTGGCGGGGTATGTTTTGCACGATTTTGCCAAGGCGGATGGGGAGTGGCTGGAGGATGTGCTGCGGGGGGTGTCGGAGGGGGCTGGGTTTCTGGCGGTGGGTGAGGCGGACGAGTTTCAGAATGCGGTGGCGGTCAGGGTGAACCCGCCACGGTCGGGGACGGGGGAGAAAGGGGTGATGAAGGTGGAGCCTGTTGTGGAGGAGACGCGAAACCCGATGCAACGGTTGCTGGATAAGTTCAAATGACAGTGCGCACTGACTTTCCGTTTGACGTGACCGTAGATGACGACACGGGCATCGTGCTGTCAGACGGCACGCGCCTGTCAGCGCGTATCTGGCGGGCGGTGGGGGCGGGGCCGGTGCCTGCGGTGTTGGAGTATATTCCCTATCGGAAAAGGGACGGGACGTTGCCGCGCGATGAGCTGATGCACCCTTATGTGGCGGGGCATGGCTATGCCTGCGTGCGGGTGGATATGCGGGGGAATGGCGATAGCGAAGGGCTGATGGCGGATGAATATACGGCGTTGGAACTGTCGGATGCGGTTGAGGTGATTGCGTGGCTGGCGGCACAGGACTGGTGCAGCGGGGCTGTGGGCATGATGGGGAAAAGCTGGGGCGGGTTTAACTGCCTGCAAACGGCGTTCCTGCAGCCGCCCGCGTTAAAGGCCGTGGTGACGGTATGTTCGACGACAGACCGTTTTGCGGATGACATCCACTTCAAGGGCGGGTGCCTGCTGGGTGAGAATTTTGGTTGGGGGGCGGTGATGCTGTCGTTCTCTTCACGGCCTGCGGACCCCATGCTGCGCAGCGATTGGCGGGAGGATTGGCTGGCGCGGCTGGAGGCATTGCCGCATTTGGCACCGGTTTGGGCTGGGCATCAGGCGCGGGATGATTACTGGCGGCATGGGTCGATTTGCGAGGATTACAGTCGCATGCAAGTGCCGGTGCTGGCGGTGGGGGGCTGGGCGGATAACTATATGAACACGGTGGCGGCGTTGGTGCAGAACGTCGGGGCCAAGTGCATCGTGGGGCCGTGGGGACATCAGTATGCGCATCAGGCGGTTCCGGGGCCGCAGATCGGGTTCTTGCAGGTGATGCTGCGCTGGTGGGACCGGTGGTTGAAGGGGGTGCCGAACGGGGCAGAGGGTGATCCTGCGATGCGGGCCTATGTGCTGCACGGGCAAGCACCGGATGCATCAGCGGCGTATCGGGCGGGGGCGTGGGTGCAGACGGCGTGGCCTGCACCGACGGTGTCTTTGGTGTTGCCACTGTCAGATGAGGGGCTGGTTGCGGGGGCGTTGACGCGCCGGGTGCAGACGCCGCAGCACCACGGGTTGCACGCGGGCGAGTTTTTCCCGATGGGGCTGCATGCGGAGATGCCGGGGGATCAGGCAGGCGATGATGCGCTGGCGGTGTGTTTTGATGGTGCGCCGCTTGCGGGGGATCTGACGCTGTTGGGTGCTGCGGACATCACTTTGACACTGGCCAGCGACAGCCCCAAGGCGCATCTGATCGCGCGGCTGTGCGATGTGGCCCCGGATGGGCAATCGGTGCGCATCGCACATGGCATGCTGAACCTGTGCCACCGCCATGATCCCGCGCACCCCATGCCGATGTCGCCCGGCAGGGCGGAAGAGGTGGTTTTGCGGTTGGATTTGATGGCCTACCGCGTGCCTGCGGGGCACCGCATCAGGCTGGCGCTGGCAACGACGTATTGGCCGTTTGTGTGGCCAAGCGATGGGCATGCCTGCCTTACGCTTACGCAAGGCGCGTTGACCTTGCCAGTGCTGACACAGGATTTGCCTACATGGACGCCGCCCCCAGTCGAGACCGCCAAGCCTTGGGCGCACAAGCGGTTGCGGGAGGCAAAGGCGTCGCGCACAATCGAACATGAGTTGATCACGGGCACCCGTACGCTGACCATCGCCGATCATAGCGGCGATGTGGAAAACCTGACCCATGGCCTTTGCTCTGGAGAGACAGTGTTCGAACAATGGACCATCAACCCGGATGACCCACTGACCGCCACCACGACGCACACCTGGCAACAACGCCTGTCGCGCGGGGACTGGCGCGTGCGCACGGATGTGACGGCGACGCAGACCTGCACGGCGACGCAATTGCGCATGACAGCGCATGTGAAGGCTTACGAGGGCGATGCGTTGATCTTTGAACGCCACTTCGATGCGGCCGTGCAGCGCAGGTTTGTTTGATCCCCTGACGATAAAAACCGTTGCCGGAATCCGGGTTTGCGGCTTTAGTTGATTCCATAGTCAATAAAAACGCTGCCAACCGGGAGACTGCCATGAACGACGAACTGAAATATCTGTTGAAACGTGCTGCTGCGGGCCAGATGGACCGCCGGGCGTTTATCGGGCGGGCGACCGCGCTGGGCATGTCGGCCAGCCTTGCCAGCACATTGTTGGCGGGTGCGGCGCGGGCCGAAGGGCCAAAACGCGGCGGATTGATCCGCGTGGGGATGTCGGGCGGGGAGTCGACAAACTCCTTGGACCCGGCGTTGGCGGCATCAGAAGTGCCGTTTGCGGTGAACATGACTTGGGGCGAGATGCTGGTGGACGTATCGCCCACGGGCGAAATTCAACCGCGCATCGCCGAAGAAATCAGCAGCAACGCGGATGCAACGGAATGGAAGTTCAAGATCCGCGCGGGTGTGGAGTACCACAACGGGGCGACGCTGACGGCGGAAGATGTGGTGGCGACTTTAAAGCGGCACACAGATGAAAAGGCGCAATCGGGTGCCTTGGGGATTGTGCAGGGCATTTCGGAAATGATTGCGGAAGGGGACATGGTCACCTTGAAGCTGTCTGCGGCGAATGCGGATTTGCCGTTCCTGATGGCGGATTATCACCTTGTGATC
>JANNBG010000652.1:0-4187 GCA_031385205.1 Rhodobacterales bacterium | reverse complement strand
CGGAGGTGGGGTCGGGCTGGGCGACGGAAACGGCGGCATCGACGGAGACGGCGACGCCGATCATCGAGCGCATCTCGATCCGCTTGCATGAATTGGCGGCAATGCCGAAGGCGAGCCAGCGCATCCTGGACGATTCAGCGTTTGACGTGGAAGGCTGGTTGGCGGGCAAGATTGCGACACGCTTTATCCGTGCGGAGGCGTCGGCGTTTATCAATGGTGATGGGATCGACAAGCCGAAGGGCATCATGCTGCCTGCGAAGGTGGCGAATACGGCTTGGGTCTGGGGCAGCCTGGGCTATGTGCCATCGGGGGCGGCGGCGGATTTTCCGACAACCAATGCGGTCGATTGCATTGTGAACCTGGTCTATGCGCTGGGGGCGGATTACCGCGCGAACGCGACGTTCATCATGAATTCCAAGACCGCGGGTGCGGTGCGGAAGATGAAGGACGCTGATGGGCGGTTCCTGTGGTCGGACGGGTTGGCAGCGGCTGCACCTGCGCTGTTGATGGGCTATGCGGTGGTGATCTGCGAGGACATGCCGGATATCGCAGCGAATGCTTATGCGATTGCGTTTGGCGACTTCCGTGCAGGTTACACGATTGCGGAACGCCCGGACCTGCGCATCTTGCGTGACCCGTTTTCAGCGAAGCCGAACGTGCTGTTCTATGCGAGCAAGCGCGTTGGGGGCGATGTGACGGATTATGCGGCGATCAAGCTGCTGAAGTTCGCGATCTCCTAAGATCAGATGACGATCCGGCCCCGGCTTGCGTCGGGGTCGGTCAGTGGACGCGCACCGGGTTTGACCGCGCTTTCTAGCTGCTCCCCCCTCCGTCCGAGTGGTGCGGGGTGCGCGTCCATGCCTTTTTGCCAGGGATTTGGAGACAGATATGATGTTGATCGAACAGACGAGCGTGCCGCAGGCGGCGGTGCCGGTGGCAGAGTTGAAGGCGCATTTGCGACTGGGGACAGGGTTTTCGGACGACGGCATGCAGGATGCGCTGCTCGAAAGCTATTTGCGGGCGGCAATGGCGGCAATTGAGGGGCGGGTCGGCAAGGTGCTGATTGCGCGGCGGTTTTTGCTGCGGCTGGAGGATTGGCGGGCGGCGGATGCGCAGGCGTTGCCGGTGGCACCGGTGACGGGGGTGGTGTCGGTGACGCTGGTGGATGCCAGCGGGGCATCGGTAGTGGTGCCTGCGGGGCGGTATCGGTTGGTGGAGGACATGCACCGGCCTCGGATCGCGGCGGCGGGGGCAATGTTGCCGTTGGTGCCCAGTGAGGGCCGGGTGGATGTGGTGTTTGACGCAGGCTTTGGGGCGGCGTGGGCGCAGGTTCCGGCGGATTTGCGGCAGGCAGTGCTGCTGCTGGGGGCGGAGTATTACGAGCATCGGCATGATGGCGGCGTGCAGGGCGGTGGGTTGCCACAGGCGGTGCTGGTGCTGATTGAACGCTGGCGCACGGTGCGGGTGCTGGGCGGAGGTGCAGCATGAGGAGGGAGTTGAACAGGCGGCTGGTGCTGGAACGGGCCGTGCAGGTGGCGGACGGGGCGGGCGGGTTTAGCGAGAGCTGGGCGGTGCTGGGCGTGGTCTGGGCGGAAGTGGTGGCGGGATCGGGGCGTGATGTGGCGGGCGAAGAGGTGACGGTGTCATCGGTGCCCTACCGGATCACGGTGCGGGGAGCACCTGTGGGGGCAGCATCACGGCCAAAGGCGGACCAGCGGCTGCGGGATGGGACACGGCTGTTCAAGATCATTGCAGTGACGGAGCGGGATGCGGGGGGTGCGTTTCTGACGTGTTTCGCGCGGGAGGAGGTGTTGCCATGAGTTATGGGATGGCGGTGGCGCTGCAGGCGGCGGTGTACGGGCGGCTGACGTCGTTTCCGGCGCTGGCGGGGGTGGCGGTGTATGACGCGGTGCCTGCCACGGCGGGCGGGGGGACATTCGTGCTGCTGGGGCCGGAGGAGGTTGTCGATCAGTCGGATAAGTCGGGCGGGGGTGCGGAGCATCGGCTGGCGGTGGCGGTGATTTCGGATGCGACGGGGTTCCTCGCGGCCAAGGCGGTGGCGGTGGCGGTATCGGATGCGCTGGTGGGGTATCAGGCGGCGCTTTCGCGGGGGGTGCTGGTGTCGGTGGCGTTTGTGAAAGCGAGTGCCAGGCGGATTGATGAGGGCGACACACGGCGGATTGATCTGACGTTTCGGGCGCGGGTTCAGGCTTAACAGGAGAAGAAAATGGCAGTGCAGAATGGCAAGGACCTGTTGGTCAAGCTGGATATGACGGGCAGCGGCACGTTTGAGACGATTGCGGGGCTGCGGGCGACGCGGATCGCGTTCAACGCGGAAACGGTGGATGTGACGAGCTTGGAGAGCGCAGGCGGCTGGCGCGAACTGCTGGCGGGGGCGGGGGTGAAGACGGCGTCGATTTCCGGGTCAGGCGTGTTTCGGGATGCGAACACGGACGAGCGGGCGCGGGCGATTTTCTTTAACAGCGAAGTGCCGGAGTTTCAGGTGGTGATCCCATCGTTTGGGGTGGTTGAAGGGCCGTTTCAGATTGTGTCGATCGAATACGCGGGGTCGCATAATGGCGAGGCGACCTATGAGATGTCTTTGGCCTCGGCAGGTGTTTTGACCTTCGTGGCGCTGTGATGGCGAACCCTTGGGCGGGGGAGGTGGCGCTGACCTTGAACGGGGAGCGGCATGTGGCCAAGCTGACCTTGGGGGCGCTGGCGGAGTTGGAGGCGGCGCTGGAAACCGGATCGCTGATTGATCTGGTGGAGCGGTTCGAGGCGGGGCGGTTTTCGACACGCGATGTGCTGGCGTTGATTGTGGCGGGGTTGCGTGGCGGTGGCTGGCGGGGGTCGTCGTCTGATCTGTTGGCGGTGGAAATTGCGGGCGGGCCGGTGGCTGCGGCACGGGCGGCGGCGGAGTTGCTGGCGCGGGCTTTCGCATTGCCGGTTGAAAAATGATTGATTGGGCGGGGTTGATGCGGGCGGGGCTTTGCGGCCTGCGTCTTTCGCCGGATGTGTTCTGGCGGCTGTCACCTGTGGAATTGCGGATCATGCTGGGGGCGGATGCGGCGGCCCCGGCGTTTACACGGGCGCGGCTGGAAGAACTGGCGGCGGCCTTTCCAGATGTAAGGGGACGTGATGCCGAAGATTGACAGTCTGCAAGACCAAGTGGCCGCGCTGGAGGACACGCTGGGGGGGACGGCCACGATGGTGTCGGCGTTTGAGGGGGAACTGGCACGGATGCGGGACACGATGGTGTTCACGGGGCGCGAGGTGAATGCGCTGTCCACCGGGATTGGTGGGGGGCTGCGGCGGGCGTTTGACGGGCTGGCGTTTGATGGGCTGCGGTTGTCAGACGCGCTGAAGATGGTGGCGAAAAGCATGGTGGACGGGGTTTACGACGCGGCGCTGAAGCCGGTGCAAAACGCGCTGGGCGGATTTGTGGCGCAGGGCCTGAACGGGTTGATGAGCGGGGTGATGCCGTTTGCCAAGGGGGGCGTGGTCAGCGGGGCCACGCATTTCCCGATGAAGGGGGGTGCTGGCGTGATGGGCGAGGCGGGGCCAGAGGCGATCATGCCGCTGGCACGCGGGGCAGACGGGCGGCTGGGCATTTCGGGCGGTGGGGGTGCGGTGACGGTGGTGATGAACATCACAACGCCGGACGTGGCGGGGTTTCAACGCAGTCAGGCACAGATAGCGGCACAGGCGGGCCGGGCTTTGGCGCGCGGACAGCGGAACAGGTAGGGGGACGCCATGGCATTTCATGAGGTTAGGTTTCCGGCGAACATCAGCTTCGGGTCAACAGGCGGGCCGGAGCGGCGCACGCAGATTGTGACGCTGGCGAATGGGTTTGAGGAGCGGAATACGCCCTGGGCGCATGCGCGCAGGCACTATGACGCGGGGGTTGGCTTGCGGTCTTTGGATGACGTGGACCTGCTGATCGCATTTTTCGAGGCGCGGCGGGGGCAGTTGCACGGGTTTCGCTGGAAGGACTGGTCGGACTACAAATCCTGCCTGCCGTCGCTGGTGGTGGGGCCGGAGGACCAGTTTCTGGGGCGGGGTAACGGGGTGCAAACTGTGTGGGCGCTGACCAAGCTGTATCAATCGGGGGGGCAGTCCTATGTGCGGCCGATTGCGAAGGTAGTTTCAGGCACAATCCGGGTGGCAGTGGCGGGTGATCCGAA
>JANNBG010000612.1:0-3195 GCA_031385205.1 Rhodobacterales bacterium | reverse complement strand
TCTATGGCGGCGCGGATGCCGTTGATTGCGGCGCTGAACCCGGCGCTGACAGATGATACGGGTGGATTGCTGGGGCCGTATCGGTTGGAAAGTCTGGGGCTGCCGGTGCTGCTGCTGGAAGGTGACCGCTCACCTCCGGTGATTGCCGCTATTCATGATGAGCTCGCACGCCGCCTGCCGCAAGTCACGCGCGCGGTCGTGCCGGGGGCGGCGCACATGCTGCCTTTGACGCATACCGCTGAGGTGCGGGCCGCGATTGCGGCGCATATCGCCTAGAAGGCCGCCAGAAACGTATCAACCTCGGCGTTTGTGGTGGACCATGATGTGACCAGCCGTGCGCACTCCATCCCATCCGGCGCAGGCATGTCATAATAGACTGCCCCCGCTGCCTGAAGGCGCGCATGCGTGCCTGCGGGCCATTGCACGAACAGCATGTTCGCCTGCACGGCATGCAGCAGCGTGACGCCCGGAATACGCGATAAGCCATGTGCCAACCGCGCGCCTGCCGCATTGGCTTGCGCGGCCAGCGTCAGCCACAGATCACCCTGCAAATACGCATCGAACTGCGCCGAAAGGTAGCGGTGTTTTGAGAATAAATGCCCCGCGCGTTTACGGCGCAATTCAAATTCCCATGCCTTTGCCGCATCGAAAATCACCACGGCCTCGGCCCCCAAAAGACCATTCTTCGTGCCGCCAAAGCTGACCAGATCAATGCCCGCTTTCCACGTCATTTCCGCCGCAGTGGCCCCCGTGGCAACCAGCGCATTGGCAAAGCGCGCACCATCCAGATGGCAGGGCAATCCGTGCGCCACATCGGTCAGCGCCTTGATTTCTGCCGGTGTATAGACCGTGCCCACCTCGGTCACATTGGTCACGCTGACCATGCCGCGCTGCACCCCGTGCACCGACCCGCCCGTGCCTGCGATAGATGCAGCCAAGGCATCCGGCGTCATCTTGCCATGCGCACCCGGCACCAAAGCCAGCTTGGCCCCGTTGGTGTAAAACTCCGGTGCGCCGCATTCGTCCATGTGGATATGGGCGGTGTCATGGCAGAATACCGCCCCCCATGGCGGGCAGTTGATGGCCAGTGACAGGGAATTTGCCGCCGTGCCGGTGGCCACCAGATACACCGCTGCATCCGGTGCCTCAAACACCTCGCGCACGCGCGCGGTCACGCGTTCCATGATCGCATCGTTGCCATAGGGCATGGCGTATCCATCATTGGCCTGTGCAAGCGCCGCCAGAATTTGAGGGGGCACGCCAGAGGCGTTATCGGACGCGAAGAACACTATGGCACCTCATCTATGATATAGTCTTCCCAGTCATCTTCATCGACAACGGTCTCTGAAATTGTCTTGCCGCGCACTGACACATCCGCCGCGTGAACAGAGTTTGAATCGCCTGATACCAGCGGGTGCCAGTCGTACAGGCGTTTGCCTTCGTGCAGCAGTTTGTAGGCGCAAGTTTGCGGCAGCCAATAAGCAACCTTTGGCAGGGTTTTCGGCGTCAGCACTACACATTCCGGCACATATTGGCGGCGCGTTTCATAGCGGCTGCAGCGGCAGGTTTCACCATCCAGCAGACGGCAAGCGACGCTGGTAAAAGCCACCTCGCCCGTATCTTCAAACTCCAACTTGTTCAGGCAGCACTTGCCGCAGCCATCGCACAGCGCCTCCCATTCCTGCGGGGTCATTTTTGAAAGGGGGACTTTTTCCCAGAACCGGTCGCGGGTCATGGCCCAAAATCCTTCGAAGGATTTTGCAGATTTCTGCGAAGAAATTTGGGGCAGCGCATTACACGCTGGCCAAAATTTGCCGCGCACGGGCAGTATCGGCAGCCATTTGTTCAATCAGCGCAGGCAAACCGTCGAAATTCAATTCGGGCCTGAGGTAATCCACAAAGCCTATGCTGATGTGCTGGCCATAGAGATCACCTTTGAAGTCCAGCAGATACGTCTCCAGGTTCGGTGTGTTGACCCCGAACATTGGTCGCACACCCAAACTCGCTGCGCCCATGTAACTGCCGGCATCCGGCCCGGTCAGCACATCGGCGCGCACGGCATAGACGCCGAAGGCGGGCAAATGCAGGCCCGCGACGGACATGTTCGCCGTGGGATAGCCCAGTTCGCGCCCGCGTGCCTCACCATGGATCACTTCGCCTTCGATGCGGTGCCAATGGCCCAGCATGGCTTTGGCATCGCGTGGGCGACCATCGGACAGCGCCTTTCGGATCGCTGTCGATGAAATCTCCACCCCATCCGCCTTGATAAGTGGCGCTATGGTGGTGCGAAATCCATGTTGCACGCCCAAGGCTTGCAAATCGGTGGCCGTGCCCTTGCGGCCTTTGCCAAAGCAGAAATCCGCGCCGACCACAACATGGGCGATGCCCAGACCATCTGCCAGCACATCACGCACAAATTCCTGCGGCGTCAGGCCAGCAAGGGCGGCATCAAAGGGCAGTTCATACAAGTGCTGCACGCCCAGCTTGGCCAGCCGGTTCGCCCGCGATTCGGCGTTCATCAGGCGGAACGGCGCACCGGGGGCAAAATAGTCGCGCGGGTGCGGCTCGAACGTGACCACACCCAAGGGGGCATCCCCGCGGGCAAGGTCCAGTACGGATTGATGCCCCAGATGCACACCGTCAAAATTGCCCATCGCCACCGACGCACTGCGTGCGGATGGATCAAGCTCTTGCCAATGCAGGTATTTCAGCATCTGCCCCCGGAAACGGGGCAATCCCCGTCAGTCAAACTTGCGGCTGGGTGCCAGCACCAAAGCCTCGCCCTTCAGGACCACGGTATGTCCCACGGCGCAGTGGGTTTCAAGGGTCACCCGGCGGCGGGCATGGTCAATAGCGAGGACTGTCACATGTGCATCAACCGTATCGCCGGGCCGCACGGGGGCCATGAATTTGAGCGATTGGCCAAGATAGACAGCACCGTGGCCTGGCAGTTGTTCGCCGATGACGGCAGAAATCAGGGCAGCGGTCAGCATGCCATGCGCGACACGACCCTGAAAGATAGTGTCTTGGGCGTAGGATTCGTCAAGGTGAACCGGGTTGTGATCAGTAGAGACTTCGGCAAAAAGGCTTATATCCCGGTCAGTTACGGTTTTTCGCAGATACCGGACCATGCCGATTTCGATGTCTTCAATACAGATCGTGCCGCGTGGCATATTGTCGAGCATCCTGCGAATC
>JANNBG010000590.1:0-12320 GCA_031385205.1 Rhodobacterales bacterium | reverse complement strand
GACGTCGAGGGCGGCATCATCCAGGTGGCGGCGCGCAGGGCCGGTGTGATCCAGGATGTGCTGGTGCAGGAGGGCGACGTTGTCACGCGCGGTCAGGTGCTAGCCCGGCTGGAGGACGATCAGCCGCGTCTGGCGTCGGAGCGCGCGTCCGCAGAGGTTCGCCAGGCGCGGGCGTCACTGGCGCTGTTGCAGGTCCAGTTAGGTGCCGCCCAGCGCGAACTGCGGCGCATGGAGGCGCTGGCTCCCTCCAACTTCGTCGCCGCCCAGAAACTGGACCAGACCCGCGACGTCGTCCGCGAGGCCGAGGCCCGCATCCTGGCCCAGCAGGCGGTGGTCGCCACCGCCCAGGCCCGGCACGGCGAGGCCCGCTATGATCAGGAAACCAGCGTGATCCGCGCACCCGCCGACGGCCGGATCGTGCGGCGCTATGCCAACCCCGGTGCCGGTGCCTCGACGCTGAACGTGTCCAACATGTTCGACCTGGAGCCGCGCACCGGCCGCATCGTGCGCGCCGAGATCGCCGAAGGTTCCCTGAGCGTCGTGGACGTCGGCCAGACGGTGCAGATGTCACCGGAGAGCGACCCGACCAAGGTCTACGCCGGCAAGGTGCTGCGCCGCGCCGCCGTGTTCGGCGCCCGCAAGCTGCAGTCCGACGACGCCTCGGAAAAGATGGACGACCGGGTCGTCGAAGTGGTCGTCGACAGCACCGGCGCGCCGTTCCTGATCGGCCAGCGCATCCTGGTGAAGTTCGTCCGCGGCCAGCAGACCGCGGCGGCGATCGTCCCCCCGAAGAGCTAGGTCCCCGCAGCGCGCCACCCTCCCCGTTTCGGGCAGGGTGGCGGCCTTGATGCTGGCGGGGTCATTTTCGACGCCGATCAGCCCGGTGCGAAAGCCGTGGTCAGCCCAGGCGATGGCTTGCAGTTCGGGGTCTTGCAAAGCCTCTGACAGGCGCGCGCAGGTTTTGGTGAGCGAGATGAGCGGATGCGAGGCAAAGACGGTGGGTTCAGGGTAAATGACGCGGATTTTATCATGGATCAGATCGGCATAGGCGGCATTGGCGGACAGGAATTCGACCATCTGGTTTTCATAGCCGACGATGATGGGCCGCGCACCCATGCCCTGTTTCAGGAAATTCTCGAAGATGTCGCCAGATGAGGATTCCATATAGCCCATGGCGGCGAAATAGGCGCTGACCTTGGGCAGCACGGCGGGCAGGGTGGCAAGTGTGGGCGGCGTGCCGTTGTTGAACACAGTGGCAAGCAGCCCGGCCCAGATGTTGCCGGTGTTGGATTTGGCAGGATCGGTGGAAAAGATGCGGAAGGGGCCGTAGATATTCAGGCCCAAATCCTCTTTCCAGCGGGCACCTGTATCAATCAAGGTGGCGAGTTTGCCGACATCGGCGGTGAGGAAACCGTCATTGCGTTTGGTGACATAGCCCTTGGCGATCATGGCATCGGCGACATCGCGCCAGGCATAGAACACGATGGGCGAGTTAAAGATGGTGGCATCACCCAGCAGGGTTTTGCCACTGTCACGGGCGAGCTCAACCGCGACCATGGTGGAGGGCCAGAGACAATCACGCCCCGAAACGTCGAGCGTGGTGACCATTTCGACGGACCCGGCCTTGGACGCGGTGAGGGTGATCTTATAGCGATCCTCGATGATGGCTTTGACGGCGGGGTTGGCCAGCAGGGCGGATTTTTCACCACCGTAAAAAATGGAAACGGCGACGGGGTCGCGTTGGTCAAGCTTGCGCGTCAGGCTGGAAAGATCGAGCGTAGAGATGGCAACAGCGCCGCCCGCGATCAGCAACAAGACGATCAGACCCAGAACAGTACGGTTCATGCGGTTCCCCTTAGGCGCGTTTTAACTGAAAGGCCAAGGCTTCCACCTCGGCCTCCAGGGCGGAAAAGTCGTTTTCCATGCAGGCCTGGTCAATGCGGGCGACCACCTGGCCATAGCTTTGCAGACCAGAGGCAAGGCCCGCCAACCGGTCACGCGCAGCGCCAGTGGCGCGGTGTGACAACTGGGCATAGGCGTCGATATTGTCGACCATGCGGGGCATGTAAAAGGTGATGAAGCGGTGGGCGGGGCGGTAATCGGCGGGGTCCGCAAGGATTTGGGTGCGGATGGAGGTCAGATGTGCGGCCATGTCGTGCAAAGGGGCGGCCTCGGGCGTGGGCAGGGCGCTGGCGGATTTGGTGATGCGGTCGGCGGCATTTTGCAGCAGGGTTCCGGCATTGGCAATATCGGCGGCACTGACGCGGTCGGTCAGCACGATTTCATCAAGCGGCAGTTTGCGGGTGATGATGAGCAGCAAGGCGGCATAGACGGCGATGGCAATGCCAAGGGCCACAAACCACGCAAGCAGCAGGCCGAAATAGACGGCGCAAAAGGCGACACCGGCCAAAAGGGCGGCGATGATCTGGCGGGGGCCGTCGGGCAGACGCATCAGTTGTAACCCTTTGCGCCGCGCAAGGATGCGGCAATATCATCGCCTGCCTTAAAGAACTTGCCAATGGAATCGGTGCTGAGTGTTTTGAGCTGATCCTCGTCAGCGTCACCAAAGGCAATGGAATGGATGGGGATATCGCGGCCAAAACCACTATCGCGCAGGCGGCCGAGCATCCAATCGCGATTGATGGTTTCCGATGCGCCATCCGTCATGGCGATGATGGCGGGCAGGTAGTCGTGCAAGGTGCCGTCATCGGCATAGGGTTGCAACAGGTCTATGGCGGTGCCGATGGCACCATACAGATCAGTGCCACCATCGGCCTGCAGGCCGTTCACGCGGGCCAAAGCATCGGCCATTTCGGCGTGGGTGGACCCGGTGACGATGGTGGGGGTCAGCGATTCATGGTTGAAGGGCAGGATGATGGTGACATCGCGGCGCGAAGGTTGCAGCAGGTTTATGGCGGCGGCGTTGGGATCCAGCAGCAGGGTCATGGCGGATTTCAACTGGTTCAGGGGTGCGCCATCCATGGAGCCGGACACATCCAGCACCCAGATGGTAAGGGATGGTTTGCGCAACTCGGATTGATACAGCGTCAGCGCCTCGGCAATCACGGATGCATCGGGTGTGGGCAAAGGGGCGATATCACGGGCAAGGTCCACGCCCCAGGCAGGGTTCCAGACGGCGGGGTCGGCGCCTTCGGCGGACAGGCCGATCAGCCCGGCGCGGCGGCCAAGGGCGGACAGTTTGCCTTGGGTTTCGGGCGTCAGCAGATAGGCCTGCAAGGACAGGAAGGCGGTTTCCTTGGCGGCATCGCCCTTGTCGATCAGGCCAAGGGGGCTGTCGGCGACGGCCATGCCATTGGCGGGGTAGATGATATACAGGGGTTCCTGGCCTTGCTTCACCAGTTCCTGGTTCGCCTCGATCACAAGGGATTCGTAGTTTATCATGGCGTCAAAGGCGGCGGGGTTGGCAACGAGGCTGTCCTTCAGCCAGCCGGAAGACCCGGATGACCGGTCGACAAGGCCCAGCAATGCGCGCATGTCGGTTTGCAGTTTGGGGTCTTCGAGTGTGTTCATGGTCAGCATATCGGGGTTGCCGGACAGGGCGTAAAGAAAGCCGAGATAGGCGGATGCCCCGGAATTGGACTGCGTGGCGGATGTCATGGACAGGCGGAAGGATTTGTTCCGTGCGGCCTCTTCGATCATCTGGATGGTGATGTCCTGACGCCCGACCCAGCCCAGCTTTGCGGCAATGGATGTGCGCAAGGCCAGCACGACGGGCGAGCGCAGGATGGATGTGGCGTGGGCGACTGATTTTTTCGTATCACCCAAGGCAATCCATAAAGAATGCGCAGGCCAGACGGCATCAAAGGGCGCATCCTTGCCAGCACCAAGCGCGCGGCTGATATCGACGGAGCCCTCGTAGGTGATGGTGACAGCCACGTTGTTGGCACGGGCCCAGTCCATGACGATGGGTTCCAATGCGGCATTTTCGGAACCGGCAAGGATGGTCAGCTGCGTGGTGGGGGTTTTGGGGACCAGCAGAAAGGCGATAACGGCCACAATGGCAAGTGCCGCGATAATGCCCAGTCTTTTCATCTGCAGCACCCCTTTGGTTCGCACGAACATCTGCGTCTAACATGGCTGGTTGACAGCAAAGCGACAAGAGCAGGTTTTCACGTCTTGTCAGCCCGCTCTTCCACCTTCGCGCGGTTCCACAGGGCATCCATTTGCGCCAGATCACTGTCTGCTGGCGTGCGACCCGTATCTGCCAGCCAATCCTCGATCCGCTGAAAGCGGCGGGTGAACTTGGCATTCGCCCCGCGCAGGGCGGCCTCGGGGTCGACCTTCATGTGGCGGGCGAGGTTGGCCATGACGAACAGCAGATCGCCGAATTCATCGGCCACTTCGGCGGCGGTCATGGTATCGCGCGCCTCGACCAGTTCCTGTGCTTCCTCGACCAGTTTGGCCAGCACGTCATCGGTGGATGGCCAGTCAAACCCCACGCGCGCGGCCCGGTTCTGCAATTTTACCGCGCGGGTCAGGCCCGGCAGGCCCATGGCCACACCATCAAGCACACGGGCAGGCCCGCGTTCAGCGGCTTTCACCGCCTCCCAGGCCACGGTCTGCTCGTCCGCCGTGCGCGCGCCCGCATCGCCAAACACATGCGGATGGCGCGCGACCATCTTGTCACTGATGGCGCGCACCACGGCGTCAAAGCCGAAATGCCCGGCCTCTGCCGCTATTTGCGCGTGATAGACCACCTGAAACAGCAAATCGCCCAATTCACCACGCAGGTCATCAAACGCGCCGCGGTCAATGGCATCGGCCACCTCATACGCCTCTTCAATGGTATAGGGCGCGATGGTGGCGAAGGTTTGTTCCCGATCCCACGGGCAGCCTTCGGGTGCGCGCAAGGCGGCCATGATGGCCAGCAGGCGGGGCAGGCCACCATCAGGGTTCAGGATCAGCGTCATGTCCATTGTGGCACCCTTTGTCACAGGATAGTCATGCAGGCTGAAGGAGACCGCCATGCCCGTGATTAACCGTATCGCCGACTATGCGTCTGAGATGAAGGGCTGGCGGCGGCATTTGCATGCGCATCCGGAACTGAAATTCGATTGCCACGAGACAGCGGCGTTCATTGTGGCGCGGCTGCACGAAATGGGCGTGGATGCGGTGCATGAAGGGATTGCGACGACAGGCATCGTGGCGATCATCACGGGACAGGGCGATGGCCCGGTGATCGGCCTGCGGGCGGATATGGATGCGTTGCCGATACTGGAGGCGACGGGGGTGGAGTATGCGAGCGTGGTGCCCGGCAAGATGCATGCCTGCGGGCATGACGGGCATGTGACGATGCTGCTGGGGGCGGCAAAGTATCTGTGCGAGACGCGGAAGTTCAGTGGGTCTGTGGCACTGATCTTTCAGCCGGCGGAAGAAGACGGCGGTGGGGGGCAGGTCATGGTGCAAGAGGGCATCATGGAGCGGTTCGGGATTGCGCAGGTCTACGGCATTCATAATGCGCCGAATGTGGCCTTCGGGCATTTTCACACGACTCCCGGCCCGTTGATGGCGTCGGTCGATACGGCCTATGTGCATATCACGGGGAAGGGTGGGCACGGGGCGACGCCGCATGATTGCGTGGACCCGGTGGTGGCCGTGGTGGGCATGGTGGGGGCGATCCAGACGATTATCCCAAGGAATGTTTATGCACTGGACGAGGCGGTGATTTCGGTGACGCAGATCCATACGGGGTCAGCCAGCAACATCATCCCGGAAGAGGCGATGTTCTGTGCGACGATCCGCTGTTTCAAGCCGGATGTGCGGGATTTGCTGAAGCGGCGCTTTAACGAGATCGTGGCGGGGCATGCGCTGGCTTACGGGGTTACGGCGCGGATTGACTACGACTGGGGATATCCGGCCACGATCAACCACGCAGTGGAAACGGACTTTGCCGCCGATGTGGCGCGTGAGGTGGTGGGCGAGGCGCAGGTGGATGCAAGGTCAAACCGCGAGATGGGATCGGAGGATTTTTCCTATATGCTGGAGGCGCGCAAAGGGGCGTATCTGTTCCTCGGCACCGGGCCGGGGGCCGGGCTGCATCATCCAGGCTTTGATTTCAATGATGACGCGGCCCCGGTGGGGGCATCGTTTTTTGCAAGACTGGTGGAACGGGCGCAGCCATTGGTGTGAAGGGGGATGATGATGAAGCTGATCTTGGGGTTTGTGCTGCTGGCGACACCTGCGGTGGCGGATGATTTTGTGTATTTTCAATCACCATCGGGCAACATCTTTTGCGCGCTGATGACGGGGGCGTATAGCGAGGCGCGCTGTGATATGCGCGAGCTGACCCCCAGTTTCACGCGAAGGCCTGCGGATTGCGAGCTGGACTGGGGCAGCAGCTTTTCGGTAGGGCCAACGGGCAAGGGCGGTTTGGGCTGCAATGGCGATACGGTGATGATGCCGGATGCGCCCGTGCTGGGCTATGGTGACAGTATTGATGCGGGGCCGTTTACCTGCACGTCGGTCAAGACGGGGATGACCTGCATGAATGCGCAGGGGCATGGGTTTACGCTGTCGCGGGCGGAACAACAGGTGTTCTGACCTGACACGGGGCCCTCCCGCCATTCGTTGCGGCAAAGAGCCGCGCCTCACTGTTGGGCCCGGCGCCGCGTGCCGCGGCGTGGCAGAAAGACTGCGTATTGAAGCAGACAGAAAGCGGGTTTTTCGTGCGTTGAAATGCGCCGTCGCCAGTGGGGCCGTGCGTGCGCCGCGATGCGGATTGATTTTTTGATCAAAATGTGCTGTTATACGAGTGTATAAATACGGAGTCTGTGATGACGCTCGATCTGCCCAACAGCCCGACACCAGCCGATCTGCATGCGATGGACCAGCGCCACGCCCTGCACCCCTGGACAAACTTTGGCCCTTTTGAACGGGATGGCGCGCTGGTTATCACCCAAGGGCAGGGCTGCCATGTGTGGGATGCCGATGGGCGGCAGTATTTTGATGCGGTGGGCGGGCTGTGGTGCACCAACATTGGGTTGGGGCGCGCGGAAATGGCGCAGGCGATTGGCGATCAGGCGTTGAAACTGGCGTTTTCCAACACCTTTGTGGACATGACGAATGATCCGTCGGCTTTGTTGGCGGCACGTCTGGCGGCACTGGCACCGGGTGATCTGAACCGGGTGCATTTCACCACCGGCGGGTCGACGGCAATTGATACGGCGGCGCGGATGGTGATGTATTATCAGTCCTGCATGGGCAGGCCCGACAAAGTGCAACTGGTTGCGCGCGATTACAGCTATCACGGGTCGACCTACCTGTCGCAATCCATTGGCAAGCGCCCGGGCGACCGGGTGGAACAGTTCCGCTATATGGAGGCGGGCATTCATCATTTGTCGGCACCGAACCCGTATCGGCGGCCTGAGGGCATGACAGAGGCGGATTTCTGCGATGCGCTGGTGGCGGAGTTTGAGGCGCTGATTGCACATGTGGGGGCGGACAGGATTGGCGGGTTCTTTGCGGAACCGATTCAGGCGTCGGGCGGGATCATCGTGCCGCCGGAGGGTTATCTGCGGCGCATGTGGCTGGTGTGCCAGCGTCATGACATTCTGTTTGTGGCGGATGAGGTGGTGACAGCCTTTGGGCGTTTGGGGCATTGGTTCAGCAGCCTTGATGTGTTTGGCGTGCAACCGGACATCATCTGCACGGCAAAGGGATTAACGTCGGGCTATATCCCGTTGGGTGCGTTGATCTTTTCGGACCGGATATGGGAGGCGATGGCGGGTGACCCGGACCGCTGGTTCACGTCGGGATACACCTATGCGGGGCATCCGGTGGCCTGTGCAGCGGGGTTGAAGAACATCGAGATCATGGAGCGTGAGGATCTTTTGGGCAACGCAGCACGCGTGGGCGCGGTGTTTCAGGCACGCCTGAAGGCGTTGGAGGCGCTGCCATTGGTGGGGCAGGCGCGGGGGATGGGGCTGATGGCTTGCGTAGAGAATGTGGCGGACAAGACGACCAAAGCGCTGTTGCCGGATGGTGTCAACGAATCCAAGCGCATCTCAAACGCCTGCGAGGCGATGGGGTTGATCGTGCGGCCCATTGGGCATCTGAACGTGATGTCGCCGCCGTTGACGCTTACGGAAAGTGACGTGGACTTTGTGGTGGAAACCTTGGAAAAGGCTATCCGGCAAGTGACGAATGATCTGACAGGCGAAGGCATCAGGGTGGGCTGACATGGGACTGGAAGACGCAAAGACGGATGTCGACGGGGCGTTTACGCGCAAAGGCCTGCGTGGCATGGCGTTCGAGAATGCATTTGGCGGGGCGACCAGTTTCTTGCGGCGGACTTATAGCAAAGATCTGACGGGCGTTGATCTGGCCATTACAGGCGTGCCGTTTGACCAGGCGGTCACACACCGCACCGGCGCGCGCTTTGGGCCACGGGCGATCCGCGAAGCATCGTCGCTGCAGCCCTATGACGCGCCTTATGGCTGGCCGACCAACCCGTTGGAAGATATGGCCATCGTGGATTATGGCGATCTGGCGTTCGATTATGCCAAAACCAGCGCCTTTCCCGATACCTTGACAGCGCATATCCGGGGGATTCTGGCGGCCAATGTGGGCACGATCACGCTGGGCGGCGATCATTACATCACCTTCCCCATCCTGCGCGCCTATGCGGAAAAATACGGGCCAGTCGGCCTGATCCATTTCGATGCGCATTCGGACCTGTGGGAAGATGATGACATGTCGCGCATCGACCATGGCACGTTCCTCTACAAGGCGGTGAAGACGGGGTTGATCGACCCCAAGCGGTCGGTGCAGATCGGCATCCGCACGACGACGGAGGATTATCTGGGGGTCACGCATATCGACGCGCGTGAGGTGCATGAATTGGGCACGGCTGCGGTTGTGGCACGCGCCAAGGACATCGTGGGGGATCAGCCGACCTATGTGACCTTTGATATTGATGCGCTGGACCCATCGGTTGCACCAGGCACGGGCACGCCGGTCTGGGGTGGGCTGCACAGCTGGCAGGCGGCGGCGATGTTGCGCGATCTGGCAGGCATCAACATGGTGGGGGGCGATGTGGTGGAGGTGTCGCCACCCTATGACACGACAGGGGCCACGGCGATTGCGGGGGCGCATGTGGCGTATGAGCTGATTTGCCTGTATCACTGGGCGCGTACACAACGGTGAAAAGGGTTTTCCGTAGCATGGGGCTGGGCACTGTCTTTGCGATCATCGCCCTGCTTGGGGTGCTCGCCTATATACGGCTTGCGCCCAGTGATGCGTCCTGGCATGTGGACCCGACGACGGTGACGGCATCCGCGAAACCCAACCATTGGCTGGTGAAACCCACGCCCTTGGCGATGACGGCGGATGAAGCTGCGCTGAAACTCGCGGCCATCGCCACAGCCACACCGCGTACCGACTTGTTGGCGGGGCAGGGGATGCAGACGACCTGGATCACCCGTTCTGCCATCATGGGCTTTCCCGACTATACATCCGTGACGATCACGCCCACAGCCACAGGCAGTACAATCGCCATCTATGCCCGCGCGCGCTTTGGCCAATCCGACTTTGGCGTCAACCGCGCAAGGGTGGAAAGCTGGCTGCAGCAACTCCACTAACTTCCTCTGTTCTTAACTATCTCGGGGTGTGGGGCAGAGCCCCGGCGCTCTCAACTTGACCCCACGCTGGGAAACCTGCACACCGCGCCATGATCCCCTTAGACACCCTCGCCCAAATCACCCAGCGCTTCGATTTCCTGGAGGCCAAGCTCGCCTCCGGTGCGCCGCATGCGGAAATCGCCACGCTATCCCGTGAATACAGTGACCTGAAACCCGTGGTTAGCGAGATCACGGCATACCTGCGCGCGCGGGATGATCTGCGTGATGCCGAGGCGATGCTGGCTGACCCGGAAATGCGCGCGCTGGCGGAAGATGAAATCCCCGCGCTGCGCGCGCGCATTCCGGAGATGGAGCAGGCCCTGCGGCTGGCGCTGCTGCCAAAGGACGCCGCCGACGAACGCGCGGCCATTCTGGAAATCCGCCCCGGCACCGGGGGGGATGAGGCGGCACTGTTTGCGGCAGACCTTGCGCGGATGTATCAGCGCTATGCGGAAAGCATGGGCTGGAAGTGGGAGGTGCTGGATCAGCAATATTCCGACCTTGGCGGCCTGAAAGAGCTGTCGGTCAACGTGCAGGGCGTGGGTGTGTTCGCGCGGCTGTATTAAGAGTAGCGCGAGCGCCTGCTTCATGGGGGGCCGGAGACGGGGACGCAGGGCCGGGTGAATACCTCTGCGGCCACGGTGGCGGTGCTGCCCGAGGCGGAAGAGGTGGATATCGACATCCCGGCCAATGACATCCGCATTGATACGATGCGCGCATCGGGTGCGGGTGGGCAGCATGTCAACACGACGGATTCTGCAGTGCGCATCACGCATATTCCGACGGGCATGATCGTGGTGTCGGCGGAGAAATCGCAGCACCGCAACAAGGAAATCGCGATGCAGGTGCTGCGCGCGCGGCTGTATGATCTGGAACGCACACGGCTGCATGATGCGCGGGCGGCGGATCGGAAGTCACAGGTGGGGTCGGGGGATCGGTCGGAGCGTATCCGCACCTATAACTTCCCGCAGGGGCGGATGACGGACCACCGGATCAACCTGACGCTTTATGCGCTGCAGCAGATCATGGCGGGGGATCTGGGCGGCATCATTGATGCGCTGACGGCGCGCGATCAGGCGGATAAACTGGCCGAGATGGAAGGATGACACTGGGCGAAGCTGTGCGCCATGCCACAGCAATGCTGGGCGACGGGCGCGATGCGCGCATTCTGGTGGCGCATGCGGCGGGGATTGGGGTGGACCGGTTGTCTTTGCATGCGGCGGACACGCTGCCTGATGCGGCTGAGGCGCACCTGACGGCGATGTTGGATCAGCGCGCACAACACCAACCCATCGCGCAAATCATTGGCCAGCGCCTGTTCTGGGGCCGCTCGTTCCGTGTGACGCCCGATACGCTGGACCCGCGCCCTGAAACGGAAACGCTGGTGGCGGCGGCGCTGGACCGTCCCTTTGAGAAAATGCTTGACCTTGGCACCGGCACCGGGTGCATCCTGTTGTCGTGCCTTGCCGATATGCCAAACGCGCATGGCACGGGCACAGACATCTCGCCCGCAGCCCTTGCCGTGGCACAGGAAAATGCCGTGCGGCTGAACATCAGGCGTGCTTCCTTTCAGCTTTCCGATTGGCTGCAAAATGTCGATGGCGGCTTTGACCTCATCGTGTCCAACCCGCCCTATATTGCCGCCGATGAAATGCCCGACCTTTCCCCCGGTGTGCGCGATTGGGAACCCCACCTCGCCCTGACCCCCGGCGGCGATGGCGTGGCCGCCTATCGCATCATCGCAGAACAAGCCCCCGCGCGTCTGATGACGGGCGGGCGTATTCTGCTGGAAATCGGGCCGACCCAAGGGAAAGCGGTCAGTGCCATGCTGGCCGCCCAAGGCCTGACCAACATCCATATTCTGCCGGATATGGATGGGCGTGACCGGGTGGTCTGCGCGGAAAAGCCCTGAATCCGCGGCATTTGACGCCCAATTGCGCGAATCGACTTGCCAGCTTGCCGCCATGCGACTAAGCAAACTGCGTGATCGGGACGTGGCAGCAATGCCCCCTGACGCCTCACCCTGACCCTGCGGCCAAAATTGGCACCCCCTGTGGTGCAGGCCATGGGGCAAGACCAGACGATCTGGATCAAAGGACAAGAATGCGCTCTTCCAAGTCCCGCTCGCGTTCGAAAACGAACCGCCCGCGCACCCTCGGCAATATCATCAACCGTGTGTTCGACAGCTCCGGCCCCGAAGGCAAGGTGCGCGGCACCCCGGCGCAGATCATCGAGAAGTATCAGTTTCTGGCGCGTGATGCGCAACTGAGCAATGACCGCGTGGCGGCTGAGAATTTTCAGCAGCATGCGGAACATTATACGCGCATGCTGGCCGAAGCGACGCGTGAGATGGAGGCCGAAAACGCCGCCCGTCAGCAGCAGTATGGCCAGAACGGGCAGCCGAACCAGAATGGTGGCCAACAGAATGGCAATGGCAATGGCGGCCAGCAGCCGCAGCAGAACCGGGACCAGAACTACAACCGGGATCAGAACCAAAATCGCGACCAAAACCAGAACCGCAGCCCGCGTGACGATAACAATGACCGTCGCGATTTCCGCAATGACCGGGGTGATCAGCGCAACGACCGGGGCGATCAACCACAACCGCGCAATGAGTATCGGCAGGATTACCGCGAAGACCGCCAACCCAGCGCGATTGACGTGGTCGAACCTGAAGACGAT
>JANNBG010000567.1:0-4614 GCA_031385205.1 Rhodobacterales bacterium | reverse complement strand
GGGGGGAATATTGCGAACGGGTCGCCGATTGGGGATGGGCCACCGGCGTTGATTGCTTTGGGGGCGCGGTTGCATCTGCGGCGGGGGGATGTGCGCAGGGAGATGGCGCTGGAGGATTTCTTTCTGGCGTATCGGAAACAGGACCGCTTGGCGGGGGAGTTTGTGGAGGGGGTGACCATTCCGGCACATGCGCCGGGGTTGCGGTGTTACAAACTGAGCAAGCGGTTTGATCAGGATATTTCTGCGGTCTGCGGGTGTTTCAATGTGACGGTTGAAACTGGGGTGGTGAGGACGGCGCGGATTGCGTTTGGGGGTATGGCAGGGGTGCCAAAGCGGGCTTTGCAAGCGGAGGCTGCGCTGGTGGGGCAAGTGTTTGATCTGGCGCGCATTGAAGCGGCCTGTGCGGCGATGGCGGGGGAGTTTCAGCCGCTGTCGGATATGCGGGCATCGGCGGAGTACCGAATGCGGACAGCGCAGAACATGTTGCTGCGGTATTGGCATGATCTGGCGGGGGTGGCGGTGGATGTGCTGGGGGTGCGGGCATGATGGGCCGGGCATTGCCGCATGACAGTGGGCCGCTGCATGTGTCGGGTGCGGCGCGGTATGTGGATGACATTCCGTTGCCAACGGGGGCGTTGCATCTGGCGTTTGGGCTTTCGACCGTGGCGCATGGCGAGATTTTGGATATCGATGTCCGTGCAGTCAGGGCTTTTGCAGGGGTGGTGGCGGTTTACACGGCAGCTGATTTTGCCGAGATGCCGGATTGTTCACCTTCGGCGCATGATGAGCCGCTGCTGGCGGTGGGCAAGGTGCATTATGTGGGGCAGCCGGTGTTTTTGGTGGTGGCGGACAGCCATCTGGTGGCGCGTCAGGCGGCGCGGTTGGGGAACATTACCTATCGCGAGTTGCCTGCACTGTTGACGATTGATGCGGCTTTGGCGGCGGAAAGCCGGTTTGAAAATGGGCCGGTGGTCTGGGCCAAGGGGGATGCTGGGGCGGCGATTGCATCTGCGGTGCATGTGGTGACGGGGCAAATGGAGGTGGGGGGGCAGGAGCACTTTTACCTTGAGGGGCAGGTGGCGGCGGCGATCCCGCAAGAGGATGGCATGCTGGTGCATTCATCCACCCAGCACCCGACGGAAGTGCAACATAAGGTGGCGCATGCTTTGGGTTTGCCGATGAGTGCGGTGCGGGTGGAAGTGCGGCGGATGGGCGGGGGGTTTGGCGGCAAGGAGTCGCAGGGGAATGCCTTGGCGGTGGCCTGTGCTGTGGTGGCGCGGGATTTGGGGAAGCCTTGCAAGATGCGCTATGACCGGGATGATGACATGGTCATCACGGGAAAACGGCATGATTGCCGGATACTGTACCGGGCCGGGGTGGACACGGAAGGGCGCATTCTGGGGCTGGAATTTACGCATCTGATGCGGTGCGGATGGAGCCAGGATTTGAGCCTGCCGGTGGCAGACCGGGCGATGCTGCATGCGGACAACTGCTATCACATTCCTGCCATGCGGATTGAGAGCCACCGTTTGCGGACCAATACGCAAAGTGCGACGGCGTTCCGGGGCTTTGGCGGGCCGCAGGGGATGCTGGGGATCGAACGGGTGATGGACCATGTGGCGCATGCTGTGGGGCGGGATGCGACCGCGGTGCGGAAGGCCAACTTTTACCGCGCGATGGCGGGCGCCGGGGGCCAGCCCCCGGACCCCCGAGATAGTTTAGAACAGAGGAAGGGCGAAGTCGTTCAGACGACGCATTACCACATGCCGGTAGAGGATTTTGTGGGGGATGCGCTGGTGACGGCTTTGGAAGTGTCGTCGGATTATGCGGCAAGGCGGGCGGAGATTGCAGTGTGGAATGCGGGGTCGCCGATCCTGAAAAAGGGCATCGGGCTGACGCCGGTGAAGTTCGGGATTTCGTTTACGCTGACGTTCCTTAATCAGGCGGGGGCGTTGGTGCATGTGTATCAGGATGGGTCGGTGCATCTGAACCACGGTGGGACAGAGATGGGGCAGGGGTTGTTCCAGAAAGTGGCACAGGTGGCGGCAGGTGTGTTCGGGATTGATGCAAGTCTGGTGAAGATTACGGCGACGGATACGGGGAAGGTGCCGAATACGAGTGCAACGGCGGCGAGTTCCGGGGCGGACCTGAACGGGATGGCGGCGAAGGCGGCGTGTGAGGTTATTCGCGGCAGGCTGGCGGCGTTTATTGGGGAAAAGCATCAGGTTGGGGCGGAGACGGTGCGGTTTGAGGGCGGCACGGTGCGGGTTGGGGGTGAGGTTTACGATTGGGCGCGGGTGGTGATGTGGGCGTATCAGGCGCGGATTTCGCTGTCATCGACGGGGTTCTATGCGACGCCAAAGATTGTTTGGGACAGGGTGAAAGGGACGGGGCGGCCGTTCTATTACTTCGCCTATGGGGCGGCGGTGACGGAGGTGGTGATTGATACGCTGACGGGGGAAAACCGGATTCTCAGGGCGGATATTCTGCATGATACGGGGACCAGCCTGAACCCGGCGCTGGATATCGGGCAGATCGAGGGGGGGTATGTGCAAGGGGCGGGGTGGCTGACGACGGAGGAGCTGGTGTGGGATGGCAAGGGGCGGCTTTCGACGCATGCGCCCTCCACCTATAAAATTCCGGCCTGTTCGGACCGCCCGCCGGTGTTCAACGTGGCCCTGTGGGGACAGCCGAACCGGGAGGATGCGGTGGGCAAGTCGAAGGCGGTGGGGGAGCCGCCGTTGATGCTGGGGATATCGGTCCTGATGGCGCTGTCGGATGCGGTGGCGGCGTGTGGGGATGGATCGGTGTATCCGGCCCTGGACGCGCCCGCGACGGCGGAGCGGGTGTTGTGGGCGGTGGAGCGGGTGCGCGATGTTTGACCGTTTGGCATTACAGGCGGCGATTGCGGCGCATGGGGTGGTGGCGCGGGTGGTGATTGCGGCGCATGACGGGTCTTCGCCGCGCGAGGTGGGGGCGGCGATGCTGGTGTGGGCCGGGGGGCAGTCGGGGACGATTGGCGGCGGGGCGTTGGAGTGGGAGGCTTCGTTGAGGGCGCGTTCGATGTTGATTGAGGGTGGTTCAAGAGTGGACCGCGAGGCGTTGGGGCCGAAGCTGGGGCAGTGCTGTGGCGGGGCGGTGACATTGGTGACAGAGGTTTATGGGGTTGTGCCGGAGGGGCCGGTGGTGGCGCGGTCTGTTGATGGGCGGGCGATGCCGTTGGCGGTGAAGCGGATGCTGGCGCGGGCACGGGGTGAAGGGGAGATGCCTTTGTGCGCGCTGGTGCAGGGGTGGATGGTGGAGCCATGCGTTGCGCCCATGCGGCAGGTCTGGGTCTGGGGCGCGGGGCATGTGGGGCGGGCGGTGGTGGGCGTGCTGGCACCGTTGCCGGGGGTGGCGGTGACGTGGTGTGATGTGGACCGGGCGCGGTTTCCGGATGTGGTGCCGGATGGGGTGACGGTGCGGGTGGGGACGCGCGTGGATGCGCCTGTCGAGGCGGAGCATCTGGTGATGACATACAGCCATGCGTTAGATTTGGAGCTGTGCCACGGGCTGTTGGGGCATGGGTTTGCGCGATTGGGGCTGATCGGGTCGGCGACGAAATGGGCGCGGTTTCGGTCGCGGCTGGCGGCCTTGGGGCATTCTGCGGCGTCTGTGGCGCGGATTGCGTGCCCGATTGGTGACCCGTCTTTGGGCAAGCATCCGCAGGCCATTGCTATTGGGGTGGCAGCGGCGTTTCTATCGCAAACGAGAGAGGTGATGGATGCGCGACGTTCTGCTGGCGATTGAGGGTGTGACCAAGGCCTATCCGGGCGTGGTGGCCAATAGCGATGTCAGCTTTGCGATTGGTGTGGGGGAAATTCATGCGCTGCTGGGCGAGAACGGTGCGGGGAAATCCACGCTGGTGAAGATGATTTACGGGTTGGTGCGGCCTGATGCGGGGCGGATGAGCTTGCGTGGGGTTGCCTATGCGCCTGTGCGGCCAAGTGCGGCGCGGAATGCGGGCGTGGGAATGGTGTTTCAGCATTTCAGTCTGTTTGAGGCGTTGTCGGTGGCGGAGAATGTGGCCTTGGGGATGGAGCATCCGCCTGCGATGCGTGATCTGGCGGGGCGTATCAGGGATGTATCGCAGGCTTATGGCTTGCCGTTGGACCCCGCGCGGATGGTTGGGGATTTGTCGGCGGGCGAGCGGCAGCGGGTGGAGATTGTGCGCTGTCTGCTGCAGGAGCCGAAGTTGCTGATCATGGATGAGCCGACGTCAGTGCTGACTCCCGGTGAGGTGGTGGTTCTGTTTGCGACGCTGCGCAAGCTGGCTGCAGAGGGGACGGCGATTTTGTATATCTCGCACAAGCTGGAGGAAATTCGCAGTCTGTGTGATGCGGCGACGATTTTGCGGCGGGGCCGCGTTGTGGGCACCTGTGTGCCGCGCGAAACATCGGCGCGGGATATGGCGGAGCAAATGGTGGGGGCGGTGTTGGCCACGCCGGTGGCGCGGCAGCATGCGCTGGGGGAGGTGGCGTTACAGATGACGGGGCTGTCTTTGTCGTCGCCGATCCCGTTTGGGACGGCGTTGCAGGATGTGACTTTTGCTGTGCGCAAAGGCGAGGTGTTGGG
>JANNBG010000533.1:0-7860 GCA_031385205.1 Rhodobacterales bacterium | reverse complement strand
GCCAGCCGTTCAGCATGATATCCATGGCGCGGTCGGGTGAAGTGATCTGGACCGAGGTCAAAAGGTCGGCCCAGTGCTGTTTGACGACGGCCAGCGTTTCAGTGATGCCCGTGGTGCGCATCCGTTGGATCAGCGTGCTGGCGGCTGCGTCCGATTCTGCCTGCCCAAGCAGGAAAACGACCTCTGCCGTTTCACCGGGCTGCAGAGTGATACGGCGTTGAAGGGCGGCGCAGGGGTCAAGGGCGGGGCCGGTGGTGCCAGAAAGCGGCGCATGCAACCCCGCTGGCGCGGCGAGCGTGCCGCCTGGTCCGATGAACTCGGCGCGGTTCGCAGTCAGACTTGTAATACCATCGCCAAAGTCGGCAAAGGCGACACGACCGGGAAAAGCTGTGCTGAAGGAGTTTTGCGCCAAAATAGCACCCGTTGCAGGATCGGTTTTGGTGATGATGAAGGGGGCCGAGGCCCCACGCGCGGTGCCAAGCACCCACTCGGCATAGGCGGTGACCGACAGGTTTCGCGTGGTGAGGCCTTTGTTCTGTAACCGCAGCCGGGAAATTTTCACCGTGGCATCCCGCGGGACGAACTGCAGCATATCGGCAGCGATACTGTGGTTCTCGTGTTGAAACGCAGAGTATCCAAACCCATGCCGCGCAACATATGTGCCAAGGCTTCGGATTGGCAGTGCGGTTGGTGTCCAGATTTGGCCTGTGTCAAGGTCATGCAGGTAAATCGCCTCACCTGCTGGGTCGGTCACTGGGTCGTTCGACCACGGGGTGATTTGGTTTTCGCGGCTGTTTTCGGCCCAGACGTGACCGCTGCCTTCGGCAGAGACCTGAAAGCCGAAGGTGGGGTTAGCGATGACGTTGATCCAAGGCGCCGGGGTTGTCTGGCCATTGCGCAGGACGGTGACATATTCACGCCCTTGATCGGCAAAGCCGCCTGTGCCGTTGAAGAATTCGAGCTTGGGCAGGTCTGGTTCGGGCGGCGGTACAGTTGGGGGCGTGAAGGCGGTCGGTCCTGTGGCCGAGGGGGGTGTCAGGATCGCGATTTGCTGGCCGACGTCGCCTCGGCTTGCGACCAAAACGACTTGGGCCACGGATAACAGGTTCGCGCGGGCGCTGGGGTTCAGAAGATCGGTGCGCAGGGCGTGGACGGTCCCCTTCACTGGGGCATGGATGCCCATTGCGCGCGGGCGCGACCGCGCGGCGCGTACGGCACTGTCGATGGCGACTTGGAGGTCCTGGACATAGGAGGATGAACGGTCGTTCAGGATCACGAGGTCAACGGCAAGCTGACGCATCTCCCAATATTCATGCGCGCTGAGCACTTGGTGCAGCACTCCGATATCGTCGGCATCCTCGATCTGCAGCAGCACGATGGGCAGGTCGCCCGAAATGCCAAGTGCCCAGAGCGCAGACTGTGGCGCGGCCCCGGCGGTAATCTGCGCGGGAGTGGCGCGCAGGCGGGGATCGTTGCGCATGACCATGCCACCCAGCGTCTGGAAATCAGCGGCATCGGCATGGGTGATGCCAAGGTGGCGGAGTTGCACCTGCGCTTGCGTCCAGGCGAGAGTCGCGGCGCGAGCAAAGGCGGACGGGTCGCGATGGCGATCAACCAGATCAAGCAGGGCGTCGGGCGAGTCTGCCACCATCGTCCAGAAAGTGACACGGGTCACGCCGCCCGGTGGGATGCTGATGCGGCGGCGGATGGAAAAGATCGGGTCAAGCACGGTGCCTGTGGTACCTGACAGCGGCGTATCAAGCATGGCCGCGTGTGCGACGCTTTGCCCGCGCCCGATAAATTTGGCGCGATCCGTCTCGATCTGGATCGGGGCGGTTTCCGGCCCTTCGATGACGGCGATATGGGCGGCCCAAACCTCGGGGTCGTGCGGCGAGCGGCGTCTGCGGGTAGCAATGATGACGCCAAGTTCAGGCAGATAATCCGTTACAACGAACATTTTGGAAAACGCAGGATGCGCCATATCTGACGATTGCGGGGCCAGCACCAATTCGGCGAAGGATGTGACGTCGATTTCACGCGCGCGGCGGCCCGCGTTGGTAAAGGTCACGCGGCGGGCTTCGGCATCATCTTCGGCGGATACGACAACTTCGGTCGTCGTGGTGAATTTCGGAGCGCTGTGGGTGAAGGCGGCATGGTGTTCACAGAACACTGCGCGGTGCTGTTCTGGTGCAGTGCGGGTTGGCTGCACGGCTGCAGACCAAACCTCGCCCGAGGTGGTATCGCGCATGAAGATGAACGCGCCAAGTGCCGCCTGCGTTGGTTCCGCCCGCCAGCGGGTGATGGCCAAGTCGCGCCAGTAGCTGAAGCCTTCGCCTGTCGGGGTCAGCATGACGCCATAATTGCCGTTGGACAGAAGATGCGCAGTCGGCGTTACGGCCAAGGGGGCATCAAAGGTGCGCACGGCAGGTAGATCGCTGTGCTCCACGGCGGCCACAAGTACCTCAGTTGCGCGGGGCGGTGCACTGGCGACATCGCGGGGGATGCGTTCCTGTAGCAGCAGTTCCACGCCCTGAATCATCGGTTCGGCGTGAAACAGGTCGCGCAGGCGGCCGTTTTGCAGAGTGTTGGCGATGGCGGTGATGGTCATGCCCTGATGATGCGCCATGAAGCTGCGTATGATCGCGTGGGGTTCTTCAGCGTGCAGGCGCGAGGGCGTGAAATCGACCGCCTCATAATACCCATAGCGCCCTTCGGCGCCCAGCGTGGCGAGGCTTGCGTAGTTCTGCACGGCGGCAGCAGGGTCAATCATCGCGGCAAGGCCAGTGGCATACGGGGCGATCACACGGTTTTCGCTGAGGCCGCGTTTCAGTCCAAGGCCGGGCACGCCGAAGTTGGAGTACTGATAGGTCATTTCCATATCGCGGGCGTTGTATGAGGATTCGGATATGCCCCACGGAATGGCAAGGCTTGCGGCATAGGATTGCTGGAGAGCGACGATCAGCCGGGTCGTCTGTTCCAGCACGGAACCCGCAGGCGCGCGCATCACCAAGGACGGCATCAGATACTCGAACATGCTGCCCGACCATGAAATCAGCGCAGAGCCCGCACCGATTGGCGTGGCGGGGCGGCCCAGGCGGAACCAGTGCCGGGTTTCCACATCACCTTTGGCAATCGCAAAAAGGCTGGCCAGCCGCGCCTCGGACGCCAGCAAATCGTAGCAGTTGGCATCCAGCCGATTGGTGGCAACGGAAAACCCGATGGAAAGGAGCTTCTTATTGGGTTCGAGCAGAAAGCTGAAATCCATCTCGATTGCGAGGGTGCGGGCCAGTGCCTCAACCTCGGCGAGCAGGGCGGGCTGGACGGGGTGCGCGTGATCGGTCAGCGTGGTGTGGAGGGCGGTGGTCCAGAACACGACATCGGGCGCATCATCCGCCATGGTGTGCGCAAGCCTCAGGGCTCGCGTGGCGGTATCCGACAGCAGGGTCATCGGGGTGGCGGGGTCTGCGGTCGCTTTTGTGATATCATTGAGCAATTGCGCCAATTCGTCTTGTGCAGGCTCGCTTTCCAACGCCAAGCGGGCAAGGGTGGCGGTATCGCCTGCCGCCTGTCGGACGATGGCCTCATCACGGAAATAGCCAGCGGCCCAGGCCCTGCAGGCCTGTGCCACGGCAATCAGGTGCCCGGCCAGATTGCCGCTGTCGACGGATGAGACATAGGCAGGGTCGAGCACGCGCAGATCGCGGGTGTCGTGCCAGTTATACAGATGCCCGCGATAGCGGGGCATGCGCTGCACGGTTTGCAGCGTGTCTTTCATGCGCAACAGGGCGGCCTGCTGGCTGATCCAGCCCATGTCATGGGCGGCGACGGTGGACAAAAGATAAAGCCCGATGTTGGTAGGTGAGGTGCGGGTGGCAATCGCGGATTTGGGGATTTCCTGAAAATTATCGGGTGGCAGGTGGTTTTCCTCAGCCGTGACAAAGGTTTCGAAATAACGCCATGTGCGGCGCGCAATCAGCCGCAGGGCGCTGGCCTGCCTCGCCGACAGGATGGCCGTGGCGCGCGTGTGCCTCGGCAAGCTGATCGCGCGAGCGATGGCGGGTGCGGCAAGCCAGAGCAGGGCGAAAACAAGCAGCAAGGGTTGGACGGCAGGGTTCAGCAACCCGGCGACGACACACAAGCCAAGGCCAAGCACAATTCCGGGCATCATGCGTAAATACTGGCGCGGCAGCGTTGGCACAGCACTACTCCCCGTCTGTGCGGCTGTGATCCATTCCAGCAGGTGCTTTCGCGAGACGGCCAGCCGCCATGCCGTGCGGCAGATCGCATCAGCCATAGTGGCGGTAGTGTCGGACAGAAACACAAGGTTCAGCGCAACCTGGCCAAGAGCGGTCAGCGCATCGCGCCCCAGCGCCGCGAAATGGCTGCGCAAAGTGACGCCGGCCCGGGTAGGCAGAAGGCCGAATGGCAGGGAGATCAGCCGTGGCATCGACAGCATGAAGACGATGAGAACGGTCCAGAGCAGGGCCTGCGGCCGCGGCAGCATCCAGCCTGCGAACAGGGCGAGCATGGCCAATGGTGCCAGTAAGGAACGGCGCAGATTGTCGATCATCTTCCAACGCCCAACAAGGGGTATGCCGCCGTAATCTTGCCGTCTGGCACCGAAGATCCATGGCAGAAGTTGCCAGTCGCCCCGCGCCCAGCGATGCTGACGGCGGACATCAACGTCATAGCGGGCGGGAAAGTCCTCCACCACCTCGATATCAGAGGCAAGCGCCGCGCGGGCAAAAATGCCCTCAAACAAATCGTGGCTGAGCATCGCATTATCCGGCACGCGGCCCGCCATGGCCGCCTCAAACGCATCGACGTCATAGATGCCTTTGCCGGTGAAGGACCCCTCACCGAACAGATCCTGATACACGTCAGACGTGGCTGCGGCATAGGGCTCAATCCCGCCGGGGCTGGAGAACAGCTGCTGGTAGACAGACCCGTCCTGCGCAGTGGGCAGGGTCGGGCTGACACGGGGTTGCAGGATGCCATAACCGCTTGTCACCCGCCGGCGCGCCGTATCAAACCGCGCACGGTTCAACGGATGCGCCATCTTGCCCACCATCTGTGCAACCGTGCCGCGCAACAGCCGCGTGTCGGCATCCAGCGTGATGACATAGCGGATATCTTGCGGCAGTGCGCTGCTGGCCACATCGAAACTGGTATCTGTCGCCCCGCGTAGCAGGTGGTTCAGTTCTGCCAGCTTGCCGCGTTTGCGTTCCCACCCCATCCAAACGCCCTCGGACGCATTCCACAGGTGGCGGCGATGCAGGAAAAAGAAGCGATCCCCATCATCGGACGGGTAAAGCGCATTCAGGCGCGCGATTGCTGCGGTTGCTGCGGACACCAGCGGGGCATTGCGGGCATCGGTTTCAGTGGCGGAATCGACTGTGTCGGACAGCAACGCGTAATGCACAGCCCCGCCCGTACTTGACAGATGATGCACCTCCAACCTTTCGATCTGCGCGGCAAGATCATCGGTATCATGCAACAAAACCGGGACCGCCACCAATGTGCGTAAATGGGCAGGAATGCCTTTGGTCAGATCAAGGCCGGGCAAGGGTTTAGGCGGCACTGTCCGGGTGACGATCGTATTGACGATGGCCGCCCCCAGATCGGCTGCAATCGCAAAGCCCGTGATCCCAAGCAACACAAGAGCGACAATGCCTGCGCCCGCCGTTGCCATCAGCGTCAGCGCAAGGCCCAGCAGGGCCAACGACACAACCGCAATTGCGCCAAGATAACCCCTCAGGCCAATGCTCCCGATGCGGCGCATCAGGCCCATGCGCAACGGCGGTCGAAAGCTGATCTGCGCTTCAAGTGCGGCTCGTCCGTCACCGATCAGCCAATGGCCAGGATCACGGGCGTCATCACCGGTCTCCTGCACCGCCAGCGTCACGCAGGCATCCGTCACCGCACTCTCGGGCAGGTCCGAGCCGCGTGCAAGGATTTCAATTTCCGTCCGATACCGGTTGCGTGTGGCAAAATCCATCGCGGCATAGGTCGCGTCGGTGCGCAGACGCGCATCGACAAGGCTGACCTCTTCAAAAAAATCGGCCCAATCCATTTCCGACACCAGCCGCATCGACGTGACGATGTTGCGCATGGTGACGTTAGACGCACCCAGCCGCGTTTGCGCATGGGCCACAACATCATCGATGTTGGTGCCCTGACGTTGCAGGCGATCTTCCAACCAGCCGAACAGCGGGGTTTGAAGCGGGTCAAACCCGCGTAGGCGCTTGGCAATCTGGGCGGCGACAATCTCGGGCAACGGCGCTGTCTCAAAGGCCGTGACAGCCTGCTGCATCACCAAAAGCTGCGACTGGCCCGGAGTCTGATGGGCCGCAAGAACGGAATCGACAATGGCATCGGCCTGCAGGCGCAGTGCGTGGCCATCGACAATCTGCAATGCCAGACGACGCATGTTTTCAATCAGCACGATCCGCAGCGTGATTGCCACGGCCCACAGCTCGCCTATCATCAAGGGTTGGACTTGCTGGTAGGCCCGGACATACCGGACCAGCACCGGGCCAGACATCAGACTGTCAGTATGCGCAACATAGGCCCAGGCCATGCCGAAGACGCGCGGGTATCCGGCAAAGGGGCCTTCAGCCAGCTTGGGAAGCTGGCGATAGTAGCCGGGCGGCAGGTCGTCGTGAATCTGGCGGAGTTGCTGCTCAACAAGGTGGAAGTTGTCCAGCAACCACTCTGCAGCAGGCGCGATGGTCTGACCAGCCTGCAATGCGTGCGCGCACATACGATACGCGCGTAGCAGGATATCGCCGTTTTCGTTGACCCGGCCGCTAAGTGTCCGCGTCGGCAAGGGTCTGCCTTTGGCGACGGCCTGTGCTGCGGCGAGGGTTTGCGCATGGTGTTCAAGCCGTTCGGTGCCGAAAAGGTCAGCGCGCACGGGCGCAGTATCTTGCCAGACGTCTGCGGCACTTGTTCTGTTCCTCCAGGGCCAAAACAGTAGCCCGGGGCCCGGACGTTCCAGAAAACTCACTCGATCGACATCTTCACGCGCTGGTCACCGACCTTGCCGGCCGGGTGGTCCGCGCGAATGGCTGGCGTCACGTCAAGCCTTGCCCCGCGGCGTGCGGGAACTGATTTGATGTCAGCGCGGTCGGTCGCCCAATCGGCGCGAACGCGACGCGTCATTGCTGCCCATTTGTTTTCAATCTGTTCCCAGTCCATTGTCGTCATCCTTTCGGGTCATGGCAGTGCCCGGATCCGTCACTTGCCTGTGCGGTCTGAACGCGTGGATAAGACGGTTAGTTCCACCCGATCTACCGACGAGGTCGCTCTTTGTATCGATGCCAGTTTGTGAATGTCTTCGCCAAAAGCACACGGTATAACTGGACCCGACGCAAGATGACGCAAATTTCAAGGCGCCGCGCTGGTGTCTGAAGGTAGCCTTTTCAGTCAGTCTTGGATTGCGACTCAACACGTGTTGTATACCACGGTTCACGGTGGATGCAGCAAAGGAAAGCGGCTGGTCCACCCGGCGCAAGACAGGTTTTTAGTCGACGGTGGCGTGGCGGGATGCTGACGCGGCGAGCAATCCGTCGTATTCGCCGCAATCGCGCAGAACGCGACTCGACAAAAGACGCCCACCGCGCCGAACGGAGCGACTGCAGCACCGGGCACGACGCTTGTGCATCAGCCCACGAAAACCGATCTCGATCGCGGTTACGCCAATCCGGTGCAGATGCGCGATGACCGCATCGCGCGCCACCCCGGCAAAGGTGCCACGGTCAGGCTCCAGAACATCGGGATGCAGTTTCGTCAGACCCTTCACATGAGCCTCGTAAATGACGGTCTCTTCCCAAGGATGGATCAGCGCCTCGTCGGCGT
>JANNBG010000547.1:0-10616 GCA_031385205.1 Rhodobacterales bacterium | reverse complement strand
ATCAGGGCATTGGCATTGGCCAGCGCATAGACAAACCCCGCACACACGGCTTGCACATCGAAGGCAAAGCCACGCGTCATGCCCAGCTTGGCCTGCACCATGGTCGCGACGGAGGGAAAGGTCAGATCGGGGGTGGATGTGGCCACAATAATCGCATCGACGGCAGCAATATCCATGCCCGCCATGGCAAGGGCTGCGCGTGCGGCATGGGTGGCCAGATCGGATGTCAGTTCGCCATCGGCTGCGAAATGGCGGCGTTCAATGCCAGACCGGCTGCGAATCCATTCGTCTGACGTGTCAATGCGGGCAGAGAATTCGGCGTTTTCCACCACACGCGCGGGCAGATAGTGCCCCACGCCCTGGACCACGGCACGCGTTTTCATGTCTCGGTCCCGTCCTTTGTCTGCGTCTCGACTGCCCGTGCAGCGGCGGCTTCGACCAGCCGTGCGGCCATGCGGTCCTGAAAGCCGGATTCCGCCAGCTGATGCGCAAGGCCAATGGCTGCGGCAATGCCGGTTTCATCCGCCGATCCGTGCGATTTGACGACAGTGCCGTTCAGCCCCAGAAACACCCCGCCATTCACCCGGCGCGGATCAATGCGCTTTTGCAAGCGTTTCAGGGAATTGAGCGCGAGAAGCGCTGCGAATTTTGAGGCGAAGCCTGCATTGAACGCCTCTCGCAGGAAATCGGAAATCAGCTTTGCCGTGCCTTCGCCGGTTTTCAGCGCGATGTTGCCGGTAAAGCCATCTGTCACGATCACATCGACACGGGCAGATGGCAGATCGCCGCCCTCGACAAAGCCGACATAGTCAAATGCACAGGCCGCCGCCGCTGCCGGCATCCGGTCATGCGCCTCTTTCAACTCTGCCCGGCCTTTGTGATCTTCGGTGCCGACGTTCAACAGGCCCACGCGCGGTCTTTGCAGGTTCAGCCCGTTGCGTGCATAGGATGCGCCCATCGTGGCGTATTGCAGCAGGTCTTCCGCCTCGGCCTTGATGTCGGCCCCCACGTCCAGCATGACATTAAATCCGCCGGGGTTGCGGCTGGGCCAAAGGCAGGCAATGGCGGGGCGGTTGACGCCTGGCAGTTTGCGCAGGCGGATCATGCTGACAGCCATCAAGGCACCCGTATTGCCGCAAGACACGGCCACCGTCGCCTCGCCATTCTTGATGCTGTCGATACAGCCCCACATGGATGTGCCTTCACCGTGGCGCATGACCTGTGAGGGTTTGTCGGTCATCGTGACCACACGCGGGGCGTGGCGCAGATCAATGCGGGGGGCAAGGTGGGCGTGGCGCGCCAGAAGCGGGCGCAGGATCGCCTCGTCGCCATGCAGGATAAAGGCGGCGTCGGGCAGTTTGGTGGCAGATTTGACAAGACCGGCAACCACAGTTGCCGGCCCTTTGTCGCCGCCCATGGCGTCAACGGAAATAACGATACGCTGCGGGCGTGCGGTAGCCGGGTTTACGGGTTCGCTCGCCATTCAGCGCGGGTCAGACGCGGCTTACGCCGCGTCCTCGTCCAGATCGACCTCGGCTGCGACGGCAACAACGGCGCGGGCATCATAGTGGCCACAGGCGCTGCAGACATGGTGTGGACGCTTCAGCTCGCCACAGTTGCCGCATTCATTGGGGTTTGCCGCGACAAGCGAGTCATGCGACCGGCGCATGTTGCGGCGCGATTTCGTGGTGCGGTTCTGTGGGACAGCCATGTCACAACCTATTGTCTGGTGGGGACATGCCCCTGATTTTGTTTGCGGATCAAGCTGTTGCGGGGCCAGATTGGCGGCACGGTCACAGGCCTTGAATGAAGCGCGGAACATACTGGTATTCTGCGGCGGCGCAAGTGCCTTTTCGTGCGGGTTGTAGGGCCTCTCCCCCGGCCCCTCTCCGAAGACGGAGAGGGGTGCAGACAGCCGCGCCTCTTTTCCCCTCTCCCCATGGGAGAGGGGTTGGGGGAGAGGTATCAGCTGCCGCCCTCCAGCTTGTCCTTCAGGGCCGCCAACCCTGCAAAGGGTTTCAAATCGCCGTCGCGCAGGGGCACGGCATCGGGCCCGGCAAACACCGCCTCACCCAGCGCCACGCCCGGCGCGCGCGGATAGAGCGGCAGGGCCAGCGACAGCGCCTCCACCGCGACAAGGCCGACATCAATCACCTCGGGCAACGGATCAGTCGTGTCATCATCCGGCATCTCGACCTCATCACCTGCAGGATCCTGCCAATCGGCGATGTAACGGCGTGTCACGGATTCGGTAATATCGGTCACGACGGGCGCAAGGCTGATGCCACAGGGCTGTTCCACGCGGGCGGTCAGCACACCTTCCAGCGCCACATCGCGGCGGCCCACGGGGCGCATTTCGCCCTTGAAGGTCAGGGCATGCACGGCAGTGATGCCAAGCGCCCGCGCGACGGCTGTGCGCAGGGCCAAATCCGGGGTCAGGGCAAAGCGCGTGGGTTTCTTGGGTGACAGGCTTTGCGTGCGAAAGGGCAGGGACAGTGGATCGGTCTGTTCGTCGGGCATGATAGGCCTCTGAAATCTGCAGTGAACGGCGCGGGCCTTGATCCGGGGCGCGTCTGTCTGTTATCGAAACACCAAGGGTCGGCCGGATGGTCTGCGATACGGGGCAAAACGGGCCTTGGCAAGCAGTGCCGCCGCAGTGCCAGCGAAAAGACACGGGGTAGGATGCGTATGCGGGTGATATCTGGGGGCCTTTGGCGGGCCATGGTGGGGCTGACATTGGCCCTGACTGTCGCCTGCACGCCACTTTATCGCAATCATGGCTATGTGCCCAGCGAAGTGGAACTGGCCAGCATCGAAGTGGGCACCGACACGCGTGAGACGATTGCCACCAAGATTGGGCGCCCGTCAGCGTCGGGTCTGCTGAACGACGTGGGCTGGTATTATGTGCAAAGCCGCTACAAAACCGTTGGCCCGCGTGCCCCGGTAGAGATTGACCGGCAGGTTGTCGCCATCACTTTTACCGAGGCGGGCATCGTGCAGGATGTGGGGCGCTTTGGGCTGGAGGATGGCCAGGTGGTGGCCCTGTCGCGCCGCGTGACGGATGACGGCATTCAGGGCATCGGGTTTATCCGGCAATTGCTGGGCAGCATTGGCAAGCTGGATGCGGGGCAGTTGCTGAATTAGCGGCGGGCGGGTGCGTTTGCCCGCCCTGTCAGGGCTTATTCGGCTGCGTCAAACGTCAGGGCCACGCCGTTGATGCAATAGCGCAGGCCGGTGGGTTGCGGGCCATCTGAAAACACATGGCCCAGATGCGCGTCGCACTGGTTGCAGTGGACTTCGGTACGGGTTGCAAACCAGCCCTTATCGACGCTTTCACCGACCATTTCATCGCCAGCGGGTGCATAGAAACTGGGCCAACCGGTACCACTGTCGAACTTTGTGGCCGCATCAAACACCGGGGCACCACAGCAGATACAGTGATAGGTGCCGGGGCCTTTGGGAAAGTTGTCATGGGTAAAGGCGCGTTCGGTGCCGTGCTGACGCGTGACCTTGTAGGCTAGATCTTCCAGCTGCGCGCGCCATTCGGCATCAGTTTTCACGATTTTGTCCATGTCTCTGTACTCTTGTGCTGTGGCGTTGGGTCTGACCATATCTAGGCGTGCGCTGTTCATGCGCCAAGTGGGAAGATGATGCTGGCACTGATGAAAGGGCGCTATACGGCACGGCTGGCAGAGGGGCCGGAGGATTGCGCGCGTGCGGCGGCCTTGCGGTATCAGTGTTTTGTGGCGGCGCGGGGGTTGGGGGATGACCCGGCGGGGCAAGACCATGACGCCTATGATGCAAGCTGTTTGCAGATGCTGGTGGAAGAGGCAGGATCGGGCGCATTGGCCTGCACCTACCGGTTGATGCCATTGGCCAGCGGTGCGGATGCTTACCGCAGCTATGCGGCGCAATTCTATGATCTGGCAGGGTTATCTGTGATGGCTGACCCGATGATGGAACTGGGCCGGTTTTGCGTGGCACCGGGCAGGCCGGTGGATGCAGACCTGTTGCGCGTGGCCTGGGGGGCGATGGCGCGGCTGGTGGATGTGCACGGGGTGCAGATGTTGTTTGGCTGTTCGTCTTTTGATGGGGCAGACGCGGGCTTGCATCACGATGCGCTGGCAGCCCTTGGGCGACATGTGGGGCCCGATGGGCTGCGGCCTGCACGCAAAGGTGATGTGGTGGGCCTGCCGAAGGGTTATTTTGATGCCCAGCGGGCGCTGGCACAGACGCCTGCCCTGCTGCGCACCTACCTTGCGATGGGGGGCTGGGTCGGCGATCATGCAGTGCAGGACCATGCGCTGAACACGCTGCACGTGTTTACGGCCCTGCCCATCGCGTCCATTCCTGCGGCACGGGCAAGGGCGTTGCGGGCGGTGGCGGTGTAGACAAAAGTCTTCGAAGATTTTTGCAAATTTGTTCGAACAAATTTGGGTGTGGTTGACCTTTCCTGCGCGCCCGCATACCTCGCCAGCCATGGCACGCGCACCCCTTTTACAACTGTCCGGTATCTCGCTGACCTTTGGCGGTAATCCGGTATTCGATGACCTTTCGCTGGTCGTGCAACCGGGTGACCGGATTGCCTTGGTCGGGCGGAATGGATCAGGCAAATCCACGCTGATGAAGATCATGGCGGGCCTGATGGAGCCTGACGCGGGCGAACGCGTGGTGCCGCCGGGTGTAACCGTCGGCTACATGGAACAAGACCCGGATCTTTCGGGTTTTGCGACTCTGGGCGATTATGCGGCATCGGCCTTGGGTGAGGGCGAGGAATACCGGGTACCGATGGTGGCAGAAGGGTTGAAGTTCAACCCGGATATGCCGGTGGCCACGGCATCAGGCGGGGAACGCCGCAGGGCAGCCTTGGCGAAACTGCTGGCCGAGGCACCGGAGTTGATGCTGCTGGACGAGCCGACGAACCATCTGGACATCCATGCGATTGAATGGCTGGAGGCGGAGCTGAAGGGCACACGCACGGCATTTGTTCTGATCAGCCACGACCGGGCATTCCTGCGGGCGCTGTCAAAGGCGACGCTGTGGGTAGACCGGGGGCAGGTGCGCCGCCGCGAGATGGGCTTTGAGGGGTTTGAGGAGTGGCGCGAGACGGTCTGGGCGGAAGAGGACGACGCACGGCATAAACTGGACCGCAAGATCAAGGCCGAGGCGAAATGGGCGGTTGAGGGGATTTCGGCACGGCGCAAGCGGAATCAGGGCCGGGTGCGGGCTTTGGGTGTGCTGCGGGATGAACGGTCTGCGCAAATTCGGCGGCAAGGGACGGCGGCGCTGGAATTGGAAAGCGGGCCGGTATCAGGCAAGCGGGTGATCGAGGCGAAGGGGATTGCGAAGGCGTTTGGGACCACAGACATCCTGCGCGATTTCGATTTGCGCGTGTTGCGCGGTGACCGGGTGGCCTTTGTGGGGCCGAACGGGGTTGGCAAGACGACGTTGCTGAAAATGCTGACGGGTGAGATTGCGCCGGATGCAGGAACGGTGGTGCTGGGTACCAATCTTGAAATCGCAGTGTTCGATCAGACGCGGGCGCAACTGGATGCGAATGCATCACTGTGGGACAATCTGACGGGTGACCCGTTGATGGCGGTATCGGGGGCGTCTGATCAGGTGATGGTGCGGGGTAACCCGAAGCATGTGGTGGCGTATCTGAAGGATTTCCTGTTCGACGAACGGCAGGCGCGGGCCCCGGTGCGGTCTTTGTCTGGCGGCGAAAAGGCGCGGCTTTTGTTGGCCAAACTGATGGCGCGGCCGTCAAACCTGTTGATTCTGGACGAACCGACAAATGATCTGGACGTGGAAACGCTGGACCTGTTGCAGGATATCCTGGGCGATTATGATGGCACGGTGCTGCTGGTCAGTCATGACCGTGATTTCATCGACCGGGTGGCAACGGCGACGATTGCGATGGAAGGCAATGGCCGGGCGAGCGTGTATCCGGGTGGCTGGTCGGATTATGTGGCGCAGCGCACGATTGGCTTTGCGGCACAAAGCCTGGGGAAATCAAATAACTCCATGGCGGCGTTAAAGTCAGATGTGAAGAAGGGGCCGGGCCTGACCTTTACCGAGCGCAAACGGCTGGAAGAATTGCCGGGTTTGATGGAACGGATCGAGGCAGAGATCGGCAAGCTGGAATCCATGCTGGAAGAGCCGGAAATGTTCAGCCGTGACCCGCTGAAATTCCGCAAAGCATCAGGCATTCTGGCAGACAGGCAAGCGGCGTTGCAGGCCGCAGAGAATGAATGGCTGGCTTTGGTTGACCGCGCCTGATGCGCCTTTCGGCCTGATCTGGCCGAAAGGCGGCTGACAACGTTGCTGCTTTCCGCCCGTCTGGGTGGCCTGCCTTCACCAATGGGTGAGCACGGGTTGAATGCCGCAGGCCCAGCGCCTTTTTGAGGGGGCAGGCCGCGCCTTGGCCGCAACATTCTTGAAGGAGACTTCCATGACACATCGCGCAACAACGCTGTCGGCGACGCTGATCGCAACCGCCCTCGCGGTATCGCCCGCCTTTGCCGGTGGGCCAACCGAGCCGATCCCGGAACCTATCATCACCCCAGCCCCGGTAATTGTGCCTGTAGCCACGGGTGGCGAATGGGGCGGGTTCTATGTGGGCGCGCAGCTTGGCTATGGCCGCGTCACCAGTGGCGGCGCCGGCCTTGATGGCAATGGCGCGCTGGGTGGTGTGCATGCCGGGTACCGCTATGACTTTGGCAAGGCCGTGGTGGGGGGAGAGTTGGACTATGATCTGGCCAACATCAGTCTGGATGCGCCGAATTCGTCCTTGGATAATGTGGCGCGGTTAAAGCTGATGGCGGGGGCCGATCTGGGCAAGACGCTGATCTATGGCACGGTTGGCGGGGCCTATGCCAAGGCCAAGGTTGCAGGTGCCGGTCTGTCAGACAGCGGCTATTTTGCAGGAATCGGGGCGGATTATGCGCTGACGAGCCAGTGGTCCGTGGGCGGCGAGGTTCTGGCGCACCGGTTTGACAACTTTGATTCGTCGGGCGTGGATTTGAAGGCGACGACAGCCAGCGTGCGGGCGAGTTTCAAGTTCTGAGGCTTGGCAGCAAGGCGTAACAATGCCCGGAGTCCCGCAGTGGGGTCCGGGCATGACCCTACCATCTTCCCGTGCCGCCACCGCCCGATGAACTGCCGCCGCCAAAGCCGCCGGAACTGCCGCCACCGCCGGACCTGTCATTATCGTTGATGCGCGAAATGATGTAGGTCCGGGTGTCGGTATAGCTGCACAGGCTGCAGGCATAATGCGTGATGCCATTGCCGGAGCTATAGCGCGTGGCATGTGACAACACCTCTTTGCGCCGGACCAGACCCGACCCGCCGCATTGCGGGCAGCGTTTATACGCAGTCCATGCAGCACGCCCGCCAAAAAGCAGCGCCCCACCGCCCCCAACAATGCCAATGAGCCAAAGCATGATGCGCTTGGCAGGGTCAAAGAAACCCTGATCGGCGGTGATTGGGCCACCGGCAAAGAAGGGATCAATCAGCTGCAACCGGGCAAGGGCGACGCCCGCAATGATGCCCTTCGCCATGTGTTCCTTGCGGAATTCCGGCAGCATGGCCACATCAATCACATTCACCGCACGCGCATCGTAGACCTGCGGAAAGCCGGACCCCAGTGCGATGCGTACTGTGCGATCACCGGTGACGACCAGAATCATCACACCATCATCACGCGCCGCAGCGCCCACGCCCCAAGCGTTGAACAGGCGCGTGGCATAGCGTTCGACACTTTCGCCGGGCGTGGGCCCCATCATGTTTCGCATGGTGACCACGACGATCTGCACATCGGTATCATCACGGTGGCCGCGCAAGGTGGCGATCAGATCAACGCGTTCTGTTGCGCTGAAGACGCTGGCAAAATCGCTGAGGGTATCGGTGAGCGGGGCAGGCAGGTCAGCCGCCGATGCGGCAAAGGGCAACAGGATCAGGGCGCAAATCTGCAGCATGAAACGCATGGTCAATATCCCTGTTCAGATCAAATCGCGCAGCACATCTGCGATCATCATGACATCATTTTGCGTACAATCAAACGTGCCGACCTGCACGCGGATCACATAGCGCCCGTTGTGCCGGGTTTGGGTCAGATAGATGCGCCCATCATCGTTGATGCGGGTCAGCAAGGCCTCGGTTTTCGCATCATCGGCCAGCGCTAAGGTGAACAGTGACAATGCGGGTTCGGTGGTGATGGTCACGCCGGGGATGGCGCGGAGGGTGTCACATACCTGCGCTGACCACGCCACATGGTTGCGGATCATCTGGCGCAGGCCCTGCAGACCATAAGCGCGCAGGGTGAACCACAGCTTCAGCGCACGGAAACGACGGCCAAGGGGCACTGTCCATTCGTTGAAATTGGTAATCTCATCCTGCCCTGTGGTTTCCAGATAGGTGGGGCGCAGGCCGAGGGTTTTGATTTGGGGGCCCGGATCACGCAGGAACTGCACAGCGCAATCGAACTGTGCGCCCAGCCATTTGTGTGGGTTGAAGACGATAGAGTCCGCGCCCTCAATCCCCGCCCATAAATGGCGGTATTCGGGGCAGATCATCGCAGAGCCTGCCCAAGCGGCATCGACATGGGTGGGCAGGGTGTGTTTGCGCGCGATGGCGATGCAGTCACCAATGCGGTCAAACGCACCCACCGATGTGCCGCCTGTGCACAGAACGACACCTGCGGGGCGCAGGCCTGCGGCAAGGTCCGTGCGGATGGCGGCATCCAGTGCGGCAGGGTCCATCGACAGGGTGGCGTCGGTGGCGACCTTGACCAGATTGGCCTGCCCGATGCCGGCAATGCGGATGGATTTATCGACGGATGAATGCGTCTCAGCACTCGCATAGATGCGCAATGGGGGCTGGGCGGACAGACCCTGTGCATTGCCCTGCCAGTTCAGGGCGCGTTCGCGCATGGTCAGGATGGCGGATAGCGTGGCGGTGGTGGCGCTGTCGTGGATGGTGCCGGTAAAGCCTGCGGGCAGGCCCAAAGCGGCGCGCAGCCACTGGATCATCACCTGTTCAATTTCCGTGGCGGCAGGCGAGGTTTGCCACAGCATGCCTTGCGCCGCGATGGCATTGGCCAGCTGTTCGGCGAGCATGGAGGCAGGCGAGGCATTGGCTGGGAAATAGGCAAAGAAACGCGGGTGCTGCCAATGGGTCATGCCGGGCGGGACGATGCGGGCGAAATCGGCAAAGATGGTGGCCATGGGTTCGGCGGCTTCCGGGGCGTGACCAGGCAGCTGGGCGGCGATGGCACCGGGCGTCAGCGGGGCACGCACGGGGCGGTCGCGCAGGGTGGTGTGGTAATCATGCGCCCAGTCGGCGGCGCATTTGGACCAGAGGCGAAGGTCATCATGGTTCATGGGGTGGGTTCCGATAAGGTGAGTTTGATTTTCGCAGAGAAATGGCGACAGGCCCACCGATTTTTCTGCGAAAAATCAGGACGCATATGGGTGGCAAAAGTCCCTTGGCGGATCGCGCGACATGGGCTATGCAATGGCGCATGATTACGAACGGCATCATCTGCATTTGCTGCACCTGCTGACATCACGTCACGCGGGCCGTTCCTTTCGTTTTCCAGTGAAACCAAAGACATCGGCCCCAGAGGGGAGCACTTTGTAATGGGAAAACGCATATGACCATCCGCCTGTACAACTCCAAAACCCGCCGGAAAGAGGATTTTGCGCCTTTGGACGCGGAGAACGTGCGGATGTATGTCTGCGGGCCGACAGTGTACGACCGTGCGCATCTGGGCAACGGGCGGGCCGTGGTGGTGTTTGACGTGCTGTTCCGGCTGTTGCGGCATGTGTATGGCGCGGAACACGTGACTTATGTGCGCAATTTCACGGATGTGGATGACAAGATCAACGACAAGGCCGCAGAAACCGGGCGGTCGATCCGGGACATCACGGACGAGACGATTGGGTGGTTTCATGATGATATGGACGCGTTGGGGGCCTTGCGGCCTTCGGTGGAACCACGGGCAACAGAGTTTATTCCGCAGATGGTGGCGATGATTGAGGGGTTGGTGGCATCTGGCCATGCCTATGCCGCGTCCGGCCATGTGCTGTTCCGGGTGCGGTCTTGTAAGGATTACGGCAAGCTGTCGGGGCGGTCTGTGGATGACATGATCGCCGGGGCACGGGTGGAGGTATCGCCGTTCAAGGAAGACCCGATGGATTTCGTGTTGTGGAAGCCATCGACGGGGGAGCAACCGGGGTGGGACTCGCCTTGGGGGTTTGGGCGTCCGGGGTGGCACATCGAATGCAGCGCGATGGCGGGGGAATTGCTGGGGGAGTCTTTTGATATTCACGGCGGCGGATTGGATTTGCAATTCCCGCATCATGAGAATGAGTTGGCACAATCGTCTTGTGCGCATCCTGATGGGGGGTTTGCAAGCGTGTGGATGCATAACGAGATGCTGCAGGTGGAGGGGAAGAAGATGTCCAAATCCTTGGGCAACTTCTTTACGGTGCGGGATTTGCTGGAGAAGGGCGTACCAGGGGAGGTGATCCGGCTTGTGTTGTTGAAGTCGCATTACAGAAGTCCAATGGATTGGAATGAAAACGAAAAGTCCGCAGCTTTTGGTCATCTTG
>JANNBG010000504.1:0-2257 GCA_031385205.1 Rhodobacterales bacterium | reverse complement strand
GCGGAATTTTTGACTTTCCGGATCTCAGGATCGAAAGCATGTTTGCATTCTGGAACCCGGCCTCGGTTGCGATTTCGGCCTGCGTCTTGCGATGCGCAAGGTCGTGGATGCGTTCTGCCAGGAATATTGTGGCGGGGTCGTTGGCATAGGGATGGGACATGGTTGATCTCGTCGGTTGTTGATGACTGAACCGAATTTACCTCGCGCTGCACCGCGCGTCGGGTGGGAGTTGCAAATCTGTTCAGGAAGACCGAAGTCCTAGATAAATCATCCGACGGTGATGGGGGTCTAGGGGGTGTCCACAGGTCGGGGATGCCTGAACCCTCCGGGTTGGGGGCAAAATCGGATGTGAAGATCGGCAGACTGATCCTTCAAATCATGTCGGGGTTCGTGACAAGCAACCAGTCGCGTTTTTGGCGCGTCAATCCTAACGCGATCCTTCGGGATTGCGCCCGGATCCGAACGATTTCCGGCATTTCGGTGGCTGTATCGAAGTTCGGTATGATGGCGCACTTGTGGACGCTGGATCACATGTTAGTCGTTACCTCAACCAAGCGGCAGCAAAAGACAAAATGCGAACCTTGCAGTCATGATATCCCAGCTTCGGCTTGTTTGGTTGTCAATTCCCACACTGTGATCGGGCTTGCTCAACATCGCATTGATCGGTCAGTCTTTACTGTTTTGTTTCGGGCGCTCACTGGCCGTGCCGGAGGCCTCAGGAGAGCCGATTTGCCGCGGGTTGGGCGCGTCTCGGGTGGGGGTGAGTGGCCTAAAACGACAACGCCCTTCAGTGACTCGCTCCTGAGTGAGCAGCAGATGCCCAATTCTCCTGCACGATGCGTTCTTTCGTGAGGGCAGGCCTGAGAATTGTCTTGGGCGGATCTCAGGCGTCCTTTTCAGCTCCTGACCTGATTTCTGGGCAATGCTGGCGGTTGCGGAATATCCAGTGGGGCTTCCGAGAAAAGATTGGGAAACAGCCGCTCGTGGTATTGCAGGGGAAAGGCGATGCGCACCGGGGTCTTTGGTGTCGTCGATTTCAAAAAACCTGCCTCCACAGCTGCTGACAGCGTATCACGTGCCGCTCGCTCTTTTACGCCCAATACCATGGGGGCATCGCCTCGGGCCATCTGCCCAAAGCGCAGCACGTGGTCAACAAGTTTGGCCATCCGCTGATCGTCAGGCTCCACGTCCCGCACGAGGGCCAGGTAGCGTGGTAGTAGACGGCCTAGATCGAATATCGCGCTGGTGAACTTTATCTGGTCCAGCATCACGGTCAGGAACCATCTGGTGAAGCTTTCCAATGCAGCCATCGACAAATTGCCACGCCCGTCCCGATCCCCGCGCCGGGGCGAATCTGCAGATGCCATCTGCGCCTTGTATTCGCCACTCTCTTGCAGTCCGCGCGCAAGACCGCGACTGATCGACCAAAGGCCCTGACCGCCAATCCCGGCCCTTTGGATCATCGCATGCGACATCAGCCGGCTGACCCGTCCATTTCCGTCGAGAAAGGGGTGGGTGTAATTGAACCGGTGATGTGCTGCAGGGATCGACAGGATCTGTCCGGTTTTGCCACGGGTCAGGCCCCGATACCGGGTCGAGAAGTAAGCCATAAAGTCCGGCAGACGGTGTGCTGAGGGGGGCAGATGCTGGCCGACCTGAATCTCTCGCCCTTCATCGCGCATGGCACCGGGTATGATTTCGATACGCTGGTCTTTGAATGTGACGAAGCGCAGGTCATCGGGCATCGCTTGGTAAAACTGATGGTGGATGTCCTGCAAGAATGCCAGATCACAAGGCTCTGGCAGGGCATCGGCGTCTGAGAGGCCGTCGATCCAGCCCTGCACGGCGATATGGGCGATCGCCTCTTGGATCAGGGGGCGCTTTTCGGGGTCGACTGCACCACCAGCCATCGCAGCCTCAATGTCCGCTGGCCGGGTATTGTGCCCCTCGATCAGGTTTGAGTAATAGGCGTTCATGAGGCGCACCAGACCGCGCAGTTCGGCGGCGCTTTCGGGATGAAGTGCACGACCAAGATCGCTTGCCGCGTCGCGAATTTCCAACGCACGATCTGAAAGAGCCTCAGGGATGGTTTTCTCGAAGCCGCAGGGTTCGATCCGCGCCGGTGTTTCGATGAGAGTCATGCCGATCCTGATTTTGCGGTAGTGGCTTGATCTGTATCGGGAAAGTGGAGTTCGTGAAAGGCATTTGCCGATGTTGCGTGCCGATCTTCGCTGCCGGTGTGTTGGCGAAAGAAAAC
>JANNBG010000400.1:0-4640 GCA_031385205.1 Rhodobacterales bacterium | reverse complement strand
CCATGGGCTGGCCACTTGGCAGCAATGCAGGAGGCGGATCGTTCATCTATCATCTTGAAAACAATCAGGTCTACGTCGGTTTTGTGGTGCACCTGAACTATAAAAACCCGCATCTTTACCCCTACATGGAATTCCAGCGCTTCAAGCACCACCCCATGGTGGCAGACTTGCTCAAGGGCGGCAAACGCGTGGCTTACGGCGCGCGGGCGATTTCTGAGGGCGGCTGGCAGTCGATCCCCAAAATGGTCGCACCGGGTGTGGCCCTGCTGGGCTGCACAGCGGGGCTGGTCAACGTGCCGCGCATCAAGGGCAACCATAACGCCATGCTGTCGGGCAAAGCGGCGGCAGAGGCGGCGCATGCAGCCATTGTCGCCGGGCGTGCGGGGGACGAATTGACCAGCTATGAAACCGAAGTGCGCACCGGTGCGATTGGCAAAGACCTCAAACGCGTGCGCAACGTGAAACCCTTGTGGTCGCGCTATGGGTTGATTGCCTCCCTGCTGGGTGGTGGCGTGGACATGTGGGCGAATACGGTGGGGCTGACCATCTTTGGGACCCTGAAACATGGCAAATCCGATGCCGATGCCACGGGCAAGGCCAAGGACTTCAAGACCATCACTTATCCCAAACCGGATGGGGTGCTGTCCTTTGACCGCCTGACCAACGTCGCCTACAGCTTTACCAACCATGACGAGGCGCAACCCGCACACCTGAAATTGCGCGATCCGAGCGTCCCCATCCGCGTCAACCTGCCGCTGTATGACGAACCCGCCCAACGCTATTGCCCGGCGGGCGTCTATGAAGTGATCGGCACTGGTGATGCCGCACGGTTCCAGATCAATTTCCAGAACTGCGTGCATTGCAAGACCTGCGATATCAAAGACCCATCGCAAAACATCAACTGGACCACGCCGCAGGGCGGGGGCGGGCCGAATTATCCGAATATGTAGGCACATCTTCACGCCGATGTTTGGGGCCGCGCATGGACAGCGCCCCCCCCTGCCGTTAGCGTGATGCCAACATCAACGGAGCCACCCATGCCCTTGCCCGCGCGTCTGTTATCCTCTGTGGCCCTTGCCCTGTGTCTGGCCCTGCCCGCCAAGGCCCAAGATGGTGACGCCGGGGCCTATCTTGCCGCCCGCTCTGCCGCCATCAACAGCGATTACCGCGCCGCTGCGGGCTGGTACACCCGTGCCTTGGTGCAAGACCCCGCCAACCCCGCCCTGCTGGAAGGCATGGTTGCATCAAACCTCGGCATTGGCGATTTTGACGTGGCCGCCGACGTGGGCAAACGCCTGATCGACCTTGGCAAACCCGGTCAGCTTGCCCCGCTCGCCGTGCTCGCCATGCGCGCCCAAAAGGGTGATTTCGCAAGTATTCTTGCGGAAACAACAACTGCTGCAAGTGTCGGTGCGTTGTTTGACCAGTTGACCCGCGCTTGGGCCGAACTGGGCAATGGCCGCATGTCCGAGGCTTTGGCAGGCTTTGACGCTGTCGCCAAAACCCCGGGGATGGAGGCGTTTGGTCTGTATCACAAGGCTTTAGCGCTCGCCTCCGTCGGCGACTATGAGGGCGCCGATGACATCCTGTCGGGCCGCGCCTCTGGCCCCATCAACATCATGCGCCGCGGCGTGATTGCCCATGTGCAAATCCTGTCGCAACTGGAAAAAAACCCTGATGCGCTGGCCCTGTTGGAACGGAATTTCGGTACTGATCCCGACCCCACAATTGATGCCCTGCGGGCCCGCCTGACTGCAGGTGAGCCGATCCCTTATGACGCCACGCGCAATGCGACGGATGGGGTCGCCGAGGTGTACTTTACCCTCGCTACCGCCCTGAATGGCGAGGCGGACCCCAGTTTCACCCTGATCTACGCCCGTGCCGCCGCCTATTTGCGCCCCGACCATACCGAGGCCGTGCTGCTGGCCGCAGGCATGCTGGAAGAACAGGGCCAGTATGACCTTGCTGTTGAGACCTATGCCAGAATCGCGCCCACCGACCCCGCCTTTTACATCGCCGAAATCGGCCGGGCAGGTGCCTTGCGCGCCACTGGCAAGACCGAGGCTGCGACCGAAGTGCTGCAAACCCTTGCGCGCAATCAACCGGGCGTGATGGACGTGCAACTGGCCCTTGCCGATGGCCTGCGGCGCGATGAAAAGTGGGCCGAGGCCATCACCGCCTATGATGCGGCCATTGCCCTCGTCGCCACTCCCGAAGCGCAGCATTGGGCGCTTTTTTACAGCCGTGGTGTTGCCCGTGAACGACTGGCTGACTGGGCCGGGGCCGAGGCGGACATGCGTAAGGCACTGGAATTGCAGCCAGATCAGCCACAGGTCTTGAACTATCTGGGTTACAGCTTTGTCGACCGGGGCATCAATCTGGATGAGGCCTTGGGCATGATCGAGCGTGCCGTCAAGGTAGAACCGGACCAAGGCTATATCATCGACAGCCTCGCCTGGGCCTATTTCAGGCTGGGCCGCTATGCCGATGCCTTGGCGCCGATGGAAAAGGCCTCCTTGCTGGAACCGGTGGATGCCATCGTGACGGACCATCTGGGCGACGTCTATTGGGCCAATGGGCGCATCCTGGAGGCGCAGTTCCAATGGCGCAGGGCGCTGTCCTTTGACCCGGTCGAGGCGGATGCCGTGCGGATCCGGCACAAGCTGGAGGTGGGTCTGGATGCGGTGCGGGCGGAAGAGGGTGCAAAACCTCTGACGCCAGTGGCCACGGATGATGGGGCCGTGCCTGCGACTGATGATAACTGAATTCGCACCGGCCAAGATCAACCTCGCGCTGCATGTGACGGGGCAGCGGGGCGATGGGTATCATCTGCTTGATTCTATTGTTGTTTTTGTGGGGGTTGGGGACCGGATCACGGTATCCCACGCCGATAACCTGCAACTGCACATAACCGGGCCGCAGGGTGCCGCGCTTGTGGGTGACAACCTTGTGCTGCGGGCCGCGCGGGCCTTTGGGGTGGCGTACGGGGCGTTGATAACGTTGGAGAAATCCCTTCCCATCGCGTCGGGCATTGGTGGTGGGTCGGCGGATGCGGCGGCCACGTTGCGGGCGTTGGGGGCGTTTTGGGGTATGCTGATGCCCAAAATGGCGGATGTACTGGCGATTGGCGCGGATGTGCCGGTCTGCCTTACCGGGCGTCCTGCGCGGATGACGGGGATCGGTGAGGGCGTCACACCCCTGCCCGCCCTGCCGCCCGCATGGTTGGTGCTGGTAAACCCGATGGTCAGTGTGCCAACGCCTGTGGTGTTCAACGCCCTGATACGAAAGGAAAATCCGCCTTTGCCGCGCGATGTGCCACGTCTGAAAACCACGGCGGATTTGGCCGCATGGCTGATGATGCTGCGCAATGATCTGGAACCACCAGCCTTGGCGCACCTGCCTGTCATTGGCACTGTCAAAGCGACACTGGCATCACAGCAAGGTTGCCTCATCGCGCGCATGTCCGGCTCTGGTGCCACATGCTTTGGCCTGTTCGCAGACCCCTTGACCGCCGCCGCCGCCGCCCGCGCCATCCGCGCCGCACACCCCGTATGGTGGGTGGCGGATGCGCCGATGTTGGCGTGACAAACCACGCTTTTGCGCAGTCAGACGACGTTGTCAGAAATCAGGGCCAAGTGGCTGAAAAGCCGTGAAGAACAACGTCTTCACAGCGTCTTCTGGACGGCTTATCTGCGTATGTACGGTTGTGCGTATCTGGCACCCGGTGCCCACGTCGAAAATGGCATGGCCTCAGGCCACCCGCGCCACAACGTAATCAGCCAAATCCACCAACATCCCCCGCAGCGGCACGTCCGGCAGCACTCCCAACGCCCCACGCGCCCGGCCTGCCCACATCACCGCCTCATCCTTCGCCGCGGCCAGCGCCCCATGCCCGTCCATGATCGCCAGGGCCTGCGCCAGATCGCCCTCGCGCTGTTCGCCTTTTTCGATCACCCGCACCCAGAACGCCCGTTCCTCCACTGACGCCCGTGCCACCGCCTTTATCACTGGCAGCGTCACCTTGCGTTCGCGGAAATCATCCCCGGTGTTCTTGCCAATGGCCACGTCAGACCCGCCATAATCCAGCAGGTCATCCACAATCTGAAACGCCATCCCCAGCGCATCGCCATAGGTGCGCAAGGCATCAACGCAAACCTCAGACACCCCCGCAATCACCCCGCCCACTTCCGTTGCCGCCGCAAACAACGCCGCCGTCTTGCCACGAATCACTTGGCGGTAAATGCCTTCATCCGTGCCCAAATCCTGCGCCGCTGTCAGTTGCAAAACCTCGCCTTCCGCAATCGTCGCGCTCGCATTCGCCAGAATATCCAGCACCCGCAAAGATCCCGTTTCCACCATCAACTGAAAGCTGCGCGAAAACAGATAATCCCCCACCAGCACCGAACTTTTGTTATCCCACAGCAGGTTCGCCGTTGGCCTGCCCCGCCTGCGCGCGGATTCGTCCACAACATCGTCATGCAGCAGCGTGGCCGTGTGAATGAACTCCACCGTCGCCGCCAGATGAATGTGATATGGTCCCCCGTACCCGCACAACCGCGCCGCAGCCAAGGTCAGCATGGGGCGCAGCCGTTTGCCCCCCGCCTCCACCAAATGCGCCGTCACTTGCGGGATGCGCGGCG
>JANNBG010000378.1:0-8106 GCA_031385205.1 Rhodobacterales bacterium | reverse complement strand
CCTTGGTTGCGCGCCTCCTGCACCCAATCCACCAGCGCGCCTTCGTGGTTGGACTGGTGAAAGCGGATGGTCAGGCTCAGGTCTTCGGCCAAAGCACTGCACGCCTCGGCCACATCCTCCAGCGTTTGTTTGCCATAGATGTCGGGCTGCCGGACGCCCAGCAGGTTCAGGTTCGGCCCGTTCAGGATGTAGATCGGCTTTGGCATCATGGTCCCCGCGTTTTACGGAATGACACTAACCATCCCGACGTCGCCCGCAAGGGCGGAGGAGGGACGCCCCTAGGCCACCTTCTCCAGCGCTGCATCCTGCGTGATGCCCAAGGCGTGGCAGACATCGCGGGTCAGATGCGGGCGGTTCAAGGTGTAGAAATGCAGGTCTTCGACGCCTTCGCACAGCAGCGTGTCGCACAGTTCGGTGCACAGGGCAGTTGATAGCAATTCCTCGCGCCCGTCGCGTTTGGCGGCGACATAGGCGTCGTCCAGCCAGACCGGCACCTGGGTGCCACAGCGGGCGGCGAATCGTTTGGTGCCATCCCAGGACTGGATCGGCAGGATACCCGGAATGATCGGGGCGGTGATGCCTTCCTTCGTGCACAGATCGCGAAAGCGCAGGAAGGTATCGGCCTCGAAAAAGAACTGCGTGATGGCGCTGCTGGCCCCTGCGTCGATCTTTTGCTTCAACCAGCGCACATCGGCGAGCGTATCTGCCGCATCGGGGTGCGGTTCGGGATAGGCACCCACGCGCAGCTTGAATTTGCCGGTGTCGGCAAGCGCCGCGATCAGGTCCACGGATGAGGCAAAGCCATCTGGGTGGGGCGTGAATCGCGCGGCACCTTTGGGGGCATCGCCGCGCAGGGCAACGATTTCGGTGACGCCTGCATCCGCGTAAGCGGCGGCAATCTCCAGCGTTTCGGCCTTTGTTGCATCCACACAGGTCAGGTGCGCTGCCACGTTCATCCCGTAATTGCGCCCGATCGTGGTAACCGCGTCATGCGTCAGTTTGCGTGTTGTGCCGCCCGCGCCATAGGTGACGGAGGCGAATGTCGGCTTTAACGGGGCCAGCATCTGTGCGGTTTCCCACAGCCGGAATGACGCATCGAGCGTCTGGGGCGGGAAGAATTCAAAACTGATGCGCGGGGACGTAGACGACATGGGGCGGGCTCCTTGATTACCCCCTTGTCGCATGCTGCGCTTTGTGAGACCAATTCATAATCTTCACCATCATTATGAGCCTGACCGGAAATGCACATCGAGTTTCGCCACCTGCGCACCATCCGCGCCATCCATCAGGCGGGTGGCCTCGCGCGTGCCGCCGATATTCTGAACATGACGCAAAGTGCCCTCAGCCACCAAGTGGCGGGGTTGGAGGATCAGGCGGGGGTGGAGCTGTTCGTGCGCAGGTCCAAACCGATGCGACTGTCGGCGGCGGGCATGCGGATGCTGCGGTTGGCAGAGCGGATTTTGCCAGAGATTGATGCGCTGGCCGAAGAGTTTCGCAGCCTGAAATCAGGCAAGACGGGGCGGTTGCACATCGCCATTGAATGCCATGCGTGTTTTGAATGGCTGTTCCCGGTGCTGGAACAGTTCCGCCATGCCTGGCCCGAGGTGGACGTGGACATCCGCGCGGGGTTGGCGTTTGAGGCGTTGCCCGCGCTGAACAGGGAAGAGGTTGATCTGGTGATATCCTCTGACCCCGCCAAACTGGACGGGATCACGTTCAATCCGCTGTTCGACTACCACCCGGTGTTTGTGGGGGCGGCGACCAACCCCTTGGCGACCAAGCCCTATATCGGGGCCGAGGATTTTCGGGATCAGATGCTGATTACCTATCCGGTCAGCCGTGACAGGTTGGATATCTTTTCGGAACTGCTGACGCCGGCACGGGTGGAACCGCGGGGGGTGCGGCAGGTGGAGTTAACGGCGGTGATCCTGATGCTGGTGGCATCGAACCGGGGGGTAGCGGTGCTGCCCGACTGGGTGCTGCGGGACGTGAAAAGCAACGCGGATTATGTGACGCGGCCGTTGGGGCCGGGGGTGATAACAAAGCGGCTGTATGCGGCGACGCGGACGGAAGATGCGCTGAAACCGTTCATGGCGCATTTCCTGAAACTGGGGCGGTCAGAGCCGGTAAAGCTGCAGCGTGGTTGACAGGGGCTGTGCGGATCACCAGCATCATGCAATGTACACTGACAGAACATATGAGCGTTGCCCCGGCCCTGTCTTTGCCCTGCGCACCCCGCAGGGCTGACCGACGGCTTTCAGTCAGGTCTGCCCGATGCCTTGGCGCATTGCGCCCATCGTTGCCCTGAACCCGGACCCACATCATGACCCTGCTTTCGATAAAATCCCTGTCACTGACCCTTGGCACATCGCTGTTTGCCGACCTGAATTTCACCCTTTCCCCCGGTGACCGCCTTGGGTTGGTGGCGGCCAATGGGCGGGGGAAATCATCCTTGTTGCGATGCCTCGCGGGCACATTGGAACCCACTTCGGGCGAGATGACGCGGGCGCGGGGGTTGACCTTTGCACTGGTCGATCAAGACCCGCCCCCTGCCCTATTGCCGATGACCCTGCGCGCGGCGGTGTTGGCGGCCCTGCCACCGGATACGGGTGAGGCGTGGCGGGCGGATATTGTGCTGGATGATCTGGCGGTACCGGAAACCTTGCGGGATCAACCGCTTGGCGCGTTATCGGGCGGGTGGCAACGCACGGCGTTGCTGGCGCGGGCGGCGATTTTGGAGCCGGACCTGTATCTGCTGGACGAACCGACCAACCATCTGGACCTGCAGCGGATCGGCCTTTTGCACCGCTGGATGGGGGCTTTGCCGCGCGATACAGGGGTGATCCTGACCAGCCATGACCGGGCGTTTCTGGATGAGGCAACGACACGCACGCTGTTTTTGCGGGCGACGGCCAGCCGGGTGTTTGCGCTGCCTTATTCAAAGGCACAAGCGGCATTGGATGAGACGGATGCAGCGGATGCGCGGCGGTTTGAGAATGATATCAACAAGGCGGACCAACTACGCAAACAGGCGGCGAAGCTGAAGAATATCGGGGTGAATTCGGGGTCTGATCTGCTGGTGATGAAGACCAAGCAGTTGAAAGAACGCGCGGATAAGCTGGAGGCGGCGGCGCGGCCTGCACATAGGGAGATGAGCGCGGGGGCGATCCGGCTGACGAATGCGGGGACGCATGCGAAGGCGCTGGTTGCGCTGAACGATGCGGTGGTGGCTACGCCGGAGGGGCGGGTGTTGTTCAGCACAGGGCAGAAATGGGTGGAACGCGGCGACCGGGTGGTCATTCTGGGGGCGAATGGCACGGGCAAATCGCGGTTGGTAGCGGCGGTTTTGGCGGCTGTTCAAGGGGTTGAGGGCCCAATCCGGGCAGCCAGCACACTGGTATTAGGGTATTCGGATCAAGGGCTTGCGCAACTGCCCGCCAAGGCAACGCCGTTTGCAATCGTGTCCGCTTTGGGCCCCGCAGATGCGATGACGCGCAGCCATCTGGCAGGTGCGGGGATCAAGGCGGATTGGCAGGCACGGCCGATTGCGGCGCTGTCGGGCGGGCAACGGGCGCGGCTGGCGATGCTGGTCTTGCGGTTGACCAATCCGAATTTCTATTTGCTGGACGAGCCGACAAACCATCTGGATATCGAAGGGCAACAGGCGTTGGAGGGCGAACTGCTGGCGCATGATGCGACCTGCCTGCTGGTCAGCCATGACCGCAGTTTTGTGCGGGCTGTGGGCAGCCGGTTCTGGCAGATCATCGGGAAAAAGCTGGTGGAGGTGGACGACCCGGAGGCGTTTTTCCGCAGTCAGGTGGGGGTGTAAGCCGCAGGGGCCGCAAGAGGCTGAAATGATGCGAAAAACAACGTATGCTGGACGTCTTCATAACGTCTTCTTTGCATGCGTAGGTTGATGATACGTCGGGGGCTTAGGGGTGGATATTCGGCGGTTGTTTGCGCGCCATAACCAGCCGTTCAACCGTCGGCCCTTTCGCAATCGGTTTGCGTTCAGATAGGTGCAAATACTCCGTGGCAGGCAATCGCCAGAATGGCGGCCAAGGCATCCGCTTCGGGCACCGGCTGGCCAAACAGCAGTGGCGTGTAGACCGGGCCATAAAGCACCGCCAGTGCTGCGCCGATGGCCACGCCATCACGCAACTGCCCTTCGGCCTGTGCGCGCGTCATGCGGGCCACGCCCCATGCGCGCCGGGGGGCCAGCCAGCGGGTGCCCAGCGCCTGTGCCAGCACGGCATCGTGGCACCCGCCTGCCAGCATCGCCGCCATCACGGCCCCGTGCGGCCCGCGCAACAGGTGGCCCAAGGCCATGATCTGCTGGGTGAAGTCATCGCTGGCGGAGGACGTGTCGGGCAGGCGCAGGTCATCAACCGTTGCGGCAAAGAAGGCATCGAAGGCGAGGGCCGCCTTATCGGGCCACCAGCGATAGATCGTGGTCTTGCCCGCCCCCGCAGCCTGCGCCACGCCCTCGATCGTCAGGCCGGCATAGCCACGTTGCGACAGCACATCGAAGGCCGCCTGCAATATGGCAGTGCGCGCGATATTGCTGCGCGGGCGACCGAAGGGCGTGATTGACGTCATAATACGAAACGCTATCGTATCGTAATTGGTTTATCAAGGCACCCCAGCATGGCCGTCACCCCCCACAGCATCGACATCGCCCGGACGAAGGCGTTCTTCAAGGTGCTTCATCTGGCCACGCAGGAGCGGCGGGCATGATGCAGGAAGTGGTTCTGGTCACGGGTGGCGCGTCGGGCATCGGACGCGGATTGGCGCGGGCGTTTCATGCGCTGGGGGCACGCGTTATCATCGCGGGGCGAGACATGCGGGCTTTGCAGGCGGTGGTTGCGGGGCACCCCGGCATGGAGGCGGAACATGTGGATGTGATGGACAGTGCCAGCATCACGGCCTTGGCCGCACGCATGGCCACCACGCATCCGGGCCTGACGATGGTCATCAATAACGCAGGCATGCAGCAGGTGTTGGATTTTACGCAAGCGGTGGACCCTGCCGCCATCGCGCGGGAGGTGGCGACAAACCTGACAGGTCTGATGCAGGTCAGTGCGGCCTTTGCGCCCTTGCTGATGCGCCAGCCACGCGCACGCCTGGTCCATGTGGGATCGGGCCTTGGCTATGTGCCGCTGGTGCAGGCCCCGGTCTATTCGGCGACCAAGGCCGGGGTGCATTCTTTTTCCATCAGCCTGCGCGAACAGTTGCGCGGCACGTCTGTACAGGTGGTGGAAATCATCCCACCCGTGGTGGAAACCGCCCTGCACCGGGGGCAGGCGCGCAAACCACCGGGGGTTATGCCGCTGGATGCGTTTGTCACCAAGACCATGGCGGGGCTGGCATCGGGGCATGATGAGGTACGCGTTGGCCTTGCGCGGGTGCTGGCCATCGGGGCGCGTATGGCACCGGGCCTGTTCCTGCGGATCATCAACAAGGGGGCATAGACGTCAGCGCCCGCTGGCCTGATCCTTGGCATTGCCGATTAGCAGGCTGGAGCCTGCATAGATATCGCCCGCCATTTGCAGCGCAAAACGTTCACGGTCACGCTTGCGCACGCCTTCGATGACCTCATCCGCGTCTTCTGCACTGACATCCATCATCTCCAATGCCTCACGCGACAGGGCAAGTGCAGATTCAAAGGTTTCGCGCATCTGATGGTCCACGCCCAGTTTCAGCAGTTCCAGCGAATGGGCGCGGTCAAAGGCGCGCGACAGGATCACGGTATCCGGGAATTCGGCCCGCAGCAGTGTGGCGATGCGGGTTGTCGCTTCGCGCTTGTCGGTGCAGATGATGACCTGCCGCGCCTGTTCGGCCCCGGCGGCCTTGAGGATATCCAGCCGCGTGCCATCGCCATAATAGATTTTGAAGCCGAACTGTTGGGCGGCTTTGATCATGTCGGTATCATTGTCGATCACGGTGATCGAACAGCGCCGGGCCAGCATGGACTGGCTGACGATCTGGCCAAAGCGGCCAAAGCCGATGACAAGCACCGCGGCGCGGTTGCCGTTGGGGCCTTCGAGACCTTCGCCGGAGTCGCTGGCAACCGGCACGAGGCGGTCAAACAGCATGACGATCAGCGGCGTTGCCGCCATGGAAATGATGATGATGGCGGTCAGTACGGCATTGGCCTCTGCATCAAAGATGCCCACAGCCGTGGCGGCTGCATAAAGCACAAAGGCGAATTCGCCGCCCTGCGCCATCAGGACCATGCGTTCCAGCGCCTCGCGGTGCGGCGCTTTGAACACCCGCGCGATTGTATAAATCGCCAGCGATTTCATCACCATCAGGCCGATCACGGCGATCGCCACCAACTGCCAGTTGGCGGCAATCAGGGACAGGTCAACCGACATGCCGACGGCCAGAAAGAACAGACCCAACAGAATGCCGCGGAAGGGTTCGACATCCGCCTCAAGCTGGTGACGGAAACTGCTTTCCGACAGCAAGACCCCGGCCAGAAACGCGCCCATGGCCGCCGACAAACCACCCAGTTGCAACCAGAGTGCGGCCCCCAGCACGACCAGCAGGGCGGCGGCTGTCATCACCTCACGCGCACGCGATGCCGCCAGCAGGCGAAACATCGGGTTCAGCAGATACAGGCCCGCTGCGACCAGCAGGGCAATGGCCCCCAGCCCTTTGGCCATACCGATGGCGCGGTCGGCGAGGGTGACATCAACACCGTTGGGGGCAAGGAAGGTGACCAAGGCCAGCAGGGGCACGATGGCCAGATCCTCGAGCAGCAGGATGGACACGATGCGCTGGCCTTTGGGGGTCGAGATATCGCCGCGTTCCTGCAGCAGTTGCATGACAATGGCAGTGGATGTCAGCACAAACCCGGTGCCCGCAATGATGGATGGCAAGGCGGGATAGCCCAGCGATATGCCGACAAGGGACAGCAACGCCATGCCCAGCAGAACCTGCGCGAGGCCGATGCCAAAGATATCGCGCCGCATGGACCACAGGCGGGAAGGTTCCATCTCTAGCCCGATGATGAAAAGGAACATGACAACGCCCAGTTCGGCGACATGCAGGATGTATTGAGCGTCACTGAACAAGCCGAGGCCAAAGGGCCCGATGACAAGGCCTGCGGCGAGGTAACCCAGCACGGACCCCAACCGCAGGCGTTTGAAGATGGGCACGGCGACGACGGAAGCACCGAGCAGGGTGACAACGGCAATCAGATCAACGGCAGAGGATTCGGCGGCCATGCGAGGTGTCCTTTTACGGGATCATGCGGGAAGTTCTTGCCGCTGCAAGAGGTGCTATGGATCAATCATGCATCGCACGGATCAAGCGCGTCACCATCGCCTGTATGCGCAGCCAATCTGCATCCGTTGCCAGCGGGACGCTGATGAATTGGCCGGTGGCCGCACCACACAGCACCAGATGCTGGATCGCCGCGACCAGCACGGCGTTCAATGCAGGCGCATCAAGGCCGTCGCGCGGGGTCAATCCGCCGCGCATCGTGGCGACCCAAATCATCAACGCGCGTGACCGCGCATCCGCCAGCCTGCGCACATGGGGGGCGTTCTCGGAGGCTTCCCAGGCGATGATGCGTTGCATCAACGGATCGGCCCGCAAAGCCATGAGGTAGCGTTGCAGGATCTGGTCCAGCCGCTGGCCATAGGTTTCGGCGGCAGGAAAGGCGCCACCCGCAGAGAGGCGGTCACTGACCCAAGAGGCAAGATCATCGCCCATCGTATCAATCAACCCATCAAGTCCGCCAAAATAGCGATAGACCAGTTGTTTGTCGCACAGTGCCCGCCGGGCGACGGCATTGACACCAAACGCGGCAAAGCCGTGTTCGGCCAATTGCGCCTTGGCTGCGACAAGGATGGCATCGCGCGTAGCCGTACGGTTACGGCTGCGTGGTGCAAGATTTTCAGCGGCGTCTTGATCCGGGGTTTCAGGCAATTTCGGGTCTTCCCGTGTCTTGGGTTGCGTATGTCACCAACTGGTGATATCTCTATGTCACCCAATAGTGATATAGAGCATCAGCGAGGTAAAGATGCAACGGAACCTGACTGGAACGGCCTGCATTGCGCTGGCCGTAGGCTTTAACCTGCCCTTTGCGCTGCTCGC
>JANNBG010000369.1:0-3404 GCA_031385205.1 Rhodobacterales bacterium | reverse complement strand
GATCACCCCACTCGTGCCCACGCCCGCCGCCGCCAGATACAACAAGGCCGGCGACCCCAGCCCCCCCGCCCCCACGACCAGGACCTTTGCATCCCGCAGCGACCGCTGCCCCACCCCGCCAATCTCGCGCAGCATGATGTGGCGCGCATAGCGGTCCAATTCCGACGCTGACATTTTGCCCGGCGCAGCCGCCACCACCACAGGCACCCGCGCCTTCACGCGGGCCAGCACCACCCGGTACGCCATCACCAGCGCCGTCAGCACCGCCAAGGTCACCCAGCCCACAAAATCCCCACCCACAAACGCAGGTGCCAGTGCCGCCTCTGTCGGAAGAACCCGCCATGCAGGCAGGGTCAGCGCCAACAAGGCCACCCACCAGCACCCCGCCAGAAACCACAGCAACCCGCGCGGCAAGGTCAAAAACCGCCCCGCCGCATAAATCCCCGCAAAGCCCAGAACCCCGATCATCCTATCCGCGCCCCGTGGACCCGAACCCACCCTCGCCCCTCGCCGTCTCCGACAACACCTCCACCAGTGCAAACGATGCCTGCACCACCGGTGCCACAATCATCTGCGCAATCCGGTCGCCATGCTGCACCGTGTAAGGCACATCCGACAGGTTCACCAAGGCCACGCCCAACGGCCCCCGATAATCGCTGTCAATCGTCCCCGGCGTGTTCGGCAAGGTGATCCCATGCTTCACCGCCAGCCCCGACCGTGGCCTGATCTGCACCTCATACCCCTCAGGAATTTCCACCCTGATCCCCGTCGGCACGACCAGACGCTGCATCGCATGCAACGTCACACCCGCGGCCCGATCCGCTGGCATCAAATTCGCCCGCACATCCGCCCCCGCCGCCCCCGGCGTCGCGTATGACGGCAACGGCAAATCCCTGTCCGCCCAATCCTCCCACACAATCCGCAAAACCGGTGCCACACCCCCCATTCATCTTCCCCTAAATATCCCCGCCGGAGGCTCCACCCGCAGCCAGGGCCCCCGCGATGTCCAATGCCAAACGCCGCGCCACCGCATCCTTACCCATGCGTGGCCACACCTCTGCCCCCGCTTCCCGGATCACCGTCACCGCGTTCTCACTGCCCCCCATGATGCCTGTGCCCGGTGACACATCATTCGCCACAATCCAATCGCACCCCTTGCGCAACCGCTTTGCTGTCGCATGTACCAGCACATTCTCCGTTTCGGCCGCGAACCCCACCACCAGCCGGGGCCGCATCACACCCCGCGAAACCTCCGCCAGAATGTCCGCATTCTCCGCCAATTCCAGCACGGGCTGCGTCCCGTCCTTCTTCACCTTCTGCCCCGATGCCCCCACCACCCGCCAATCCGCCACCGCCGCCGCCATCACCGCTGCATCCGCCGGCAAAGCCGCCATCACCGCGCTGTGCATCTGTGCCGCTGTCTCCACCCGCACCACCGTCACGCCGCCCGGTGCAGGCACCACCGCTGGCCCCGTCACAAATGTCACCCGCGCCCCCAGATCGCGCAGGGCCACAGCAATCGCCGTGCCTTGTGCCCCTGAAGATCGGTTCGCAATATACCGCACCGGGTCAATCGGCTCCTGCGTCGGCCCCGATGTCACCAGCACATGGCGGCCTTTCAAAGGCCCATCCGTCAACAACTCCTCAATCGCCGCCACAATCTCCAACGGCTCCGCCATCCGCCCAAAGCCAAACTCGCCGCAGGCCATGTCCCCCTCATTCGGCCCCACCAGAACCGCTCCGTCCGCCACCACGCAGGCCACATTGCGCCGTGTCGCCGCATGGTCCCACATCCGCACATTCATCGCAGGCGCCAGCAACACCCGCGTATCGGTGGCCAGCAGCAGCGTCGATGCCAGATCGTCCGCCCGCCCCTGCGCCATCTTCGCCATCAAATCCGCCGTCGCCGGGGCCACCACAATCAAATCCGCCACGCGGCTCAACTGAATATGCCCCATCGCCGCCTCATCCGTCAGATCGAACAGGTTTGTATAAACCTTCCCGCCCGCCAAGGCGCTGACCGACAGCGGCGTCACAAACTCCCCCGCCGCTTTCGTCAACACAGGCGTCACAACCGCCCCCCGCTCCCGCAACCGTCGGATCAGGTCCAGCGCCTTATACGCCGCGATGCCACCACCGATGATCAGAAGGATACGTTTGTCCTGCAACATGGGATGCCCTTTGAACCTGTCGCAGAAGGTGTAGGGGCTGGCTGCCGCAACATCAACAGCCGGGATGATGGGCACATTGCCCATCCTACTTGAACGCTGCACACGGATCTTCCCGCAAAGGCGCATTACTCACTACCCAATAGTCAAACGGCGCATCCACCGCTGGCTCTTCAACTTGCCCCACCGACAACACCCGCAACTCCGGTGCCGCCAGCGCCAACACCGCAGGCACCCCCCGGTCGCGCCTTGCATGCCCAGACCCCGTGATCACCACCACCGGCCCGCCCATAGCCGCCATCGCCTGCACGACCGCCCGCGCAATGGCCGCATCCCTGAACCGCTGCACCTCTACCATTCCCGCCAGCATCTCCTGTGGCAGCGCCCCACAATGCGCATCATGCTGCTCCGCCTCCCGCAAGGTTTGCTCCAATGCTGCAAGCGCCTTGTCCAACCCGTAACGGGCGGCATCTTGGCCAAAGGCCTTTGCCGCTCCCTGTTCCAGCGCCACCCTTACAGCCGCTTCCCCCATATCCGCTCCAAACACCCGCGCGTCCGGGGCCGCCGCGAAGATTGGATAATACATAGCAAAGTCCGGCCAACCCGCCGCGTCCCAACCCAGCGTTGCCCCCATCGCCGTTATGTCTGAAAGATCGTAATCCCGCCCCGCCTGCTCCCGCGACAGCATTTCGAACACCAGGGCTTTTGGCCTGATCGCCGCAACTGCCATCGCCTGATTGGCATGATGCGTGGGATTGTCATGCACCTCGCCCAGCACCACCACATCCGCCGCAGGCAAATGCACCAGACCAGACGCCGCAATTTCCTCGGCCACCGCAGGCCACGCCCACAGACACAAAACCACCCAACGGATCACAGAAAGTGATGCACTTCGCGGGATTGCCCTTCCAAGGACTTGCGCAACTTGCCAAACGCCGCCGCCTCCAACTGCCGCACACGCTCTTTGGACAACCCCAGCTCCACCCCCAAAGACTCCAGCGTCCGTGCCTCTTCCCGCAGCTTGCGTTCCTTCACGATATAGCGTTCCCGCGCATTCAGCCCCTGCATCGCCGTCACCAGCCATGTCCGCAGATACGCCGTATCGTGGCTGTCCTCCACCACATCCGCAGCCTGAGCTGAATCGTCCTCCAGCGCATCAATCCACTCGCGCCCTTCATCTTCCGCTGACTGCGTCGCGTTCAGCGAAAAGTCCGATCCCGCCAGCCGCCCCTCCAT
>JANNBG010000368.1:0-1925 GCA_031385205.1 Rhodobacterales bacterium | reverse complement strand
CAAACGTGACGATGCGGATCGCAAACCCTATGCCCCCCGTGCCGAAGGCGCAAAACCCTACGCTCCGCGTGCCGAAGGCGCAAAACCCTACGCTCCGCGTGCCGAAGGCGCAAAACCCTACGCTCCGCGTGCCGAAGGCGCAAAACCCTACGCTCCGCGTGATGCCGCCAAACCCTATGCCAAACGCGAAGACAGCGACCGCAAACCCTATGCACCCCGCGCCGAAGGCGCCAAGCCCTATGTGAAACGCGACGATGCCACTGACGCGGCGCCAAAGCCGCGCTGGAAGGCCGAAGCGGGTAAATCCGCAGGCTTCAAATCGCACGGCACCGGCGACAAACCGGCCCGGTCAACGGCGTTCAAATCGCATGTGGCCGAAGGCAAGCCCTACAAACCCAAGGCTGACGGGGCAGAAAGCAAACCGTTCCGCGCCAAACCCGCAGGTGCCGGCAAACTCTTTGCCGCGCGCCCGGCAAAACCAAAGGCCGATGCCAAGGACACGTCCAAACGCTTCGTCCCGCCGCGCAAGCCGAAGTAAAAACACCCGCTCCTCCGCCTTTCAGGCGACGTCGCGACGTCGCCCGTCAGGGCGGAGGAGCAGCACCCAGCCGGGCCATCAGCCCTGCATGCACCGCAGGCCCCGCCACAACCACCCCATCGGCTTGCGCTGCCCGCGAATTGAAACGCAGCCCATTGCCCCGGCGATCTGTCACCACACATCCCGCCCGCTCCGCAATCAGCGCCCCTGCCGCAATGTCCCATTCCCATGTCGGGGCCAGCGTCAGCATCCCGTCGGCCCACCCCTCTGCCGCCAGACACAGCCGAAACGCGATGGATGGCCGAAAGCTCCGCTTCACCTCCGGCACGCCCCCCGGCCATAACGCTGGCTCCATGTTCGCCCGCGTCACCAACAGGTTCGCCCCCACGTCACTGTCACGCGGGCTCGCGCAAATCTCTACCCCATCCCGCGTCGCTGCCCCATCCGCGCTGGCTGCATACATCCTGTCCAGCACGGGCAGATACACCACCGCCGCCACAATGCGCCCTTGATGCGCCACAGCCAAAGAATGCGAAAACGTATCCTCCCCCGCAATGAACGCCCGTGTCCCATCAATCGGGTCCACAATGAACACCCAGTCACATGCCAGCCGATCATCTGAATCCGGCGTCTCCTCCGACAGCCAGCCGTAGTCCGGACGCGCCGCCCGCAGCCGCTCCACCAGCATCGCATTCACCGCAAGGTCCGCCTCCGTCACCGGCCCCGCCCCATCCGCCTTGTTCCAGACCTGCGCATCCCGCTTCCAGTATCGCAAAGCAATCCGCCCTGCCTCGCGCGCAACCTGCATCAGCAGGTCCAGATCACGCCCCGGCAAGCGTCATCCCTTCAATCAGAATACTCGGCACCCGTGTTGACAGATGGTCCCGCGCATCATTCGCAGGCACGATCCGCAGCAGCATGTCCCGCAGGTTCCCCGCAATCGTACACTCGTTCACCGCGTGCGAAATCACCCCGTTCACCACCCAGAACCCCGATGCCCCGCGCGAATAATCCCCTGTTGTCGGGTTGATCGTCGATCCGATCATTGACGTGACCAGCAGCCCCGTGCCCATCTGCGCCACCAGATCATCCCGCGTCACCGCACCCACGGTCAGATCAATATTCGATGTCCCCGGCGATGGTGGCGATGATGTCCCCCGCGATGCGCTCGCCGTCGATGCCATCCCCAACTTGCGCCCCGTCGCCAGGTCCAGCGTCCACCCCATCAGCACGCCATCTTGTACAATGGCCCGCTTGAATGTCGCCAACCCCTCGGCATCAAATGCCCGCGACGCCCCGATCCTTGCCCGGTGCGGGTCTTCCACAATCGACAACCCACTGGGCAGTACCTGCGTGCCCAAAGCATCCGCCAACCAGCTCGCCCCCC
>JANNBG010000325.1:0-3249 GCA_031385205.1 Rhodobacterales bacterium | reverse complement strand
AACGTCGTCTTAATCGTTAACAGTTATAACTTCTGTCGTCCGGTCGTCGCATCCTCGGTTTGATAGCAGCAGTTCAGTTCTCAAACCTTGATCTGCTCCCCAAATTTACTTTATGTCAACATTACGACAGCGCCGTACAATTGACATAATCTGCCAGCACACGCTTAAGGTAGCTTAAATCGCGCTAGGCGCGTTTTTATTGAGGTTAAAACATATTTAGGCTGCGATCTTTATGTTGACCATCGCCAACCCGTCGCCACTTTGCGCGATATCTGCCAGAAATCTGCCCGAAAAAGGAATCAGCGATTCTTGAATTAACCAAAAACTTTCAACGCTGTTCGCGTCGTTTCTGATGCAGATTGTGCAAGAATCTGACCTGTTGTTTCAAGGCAGTTGACTTGCACAAAAAGACGGATGTTCATGGTGTTGCACGTCGCGGCAGGCAGGTGGCATGCGTTGGGTGTAGTCATCTGTATCTGTCGGTCGGCTTGCAGAACGGGACGATATTCAAGATGGCAGAGTTCAAACACCTTGCCCGCCAAATCCGTAACGAGACCTCCTCAATTGCGTTGATTGCGGGCATCGGATTGGCACTGGCTTTTATGCTGGCGATAGTGCGGATCGTTATCCTTTGGGTCGACATCAGGGCACTTGCTGCGGGCGACGCTGCCCTGCTGATCCTGCAAGGTTGCTTTCAGGATATGGCCCTTGTGCTGGCGCTGGCCATGACGGCCTTGGGATGGAGCGTGCTGCGTGGCCCTGCGCGTGGGCTGCGGCCACATGTTGTTGTGTTCATGACTGTGGCATTGCTGGTGTTGGGTCTGGGTGGGGCCAACATCTGGGCGATCCGCCTGCTGGGCGAGCCTTTGACGCTGGACTGGGTCAAATACTCCGATCTGCTGCATAGCCGCGAGACGATGAACTCCATCTGGCCCCTGTTCACATGGCAATTGGCTGCGGGCGGCGGTGGCAGCGCATTGGTACTTGTGGGGCTTTCGGCCCTTTTGGGCGTTGCGTTGCATGCGCGGCGTGAGGTGTTGGCAACGCTTCCCTTTCTGTCACTTGCTGGACTTCTGGCCCTGTTTGCAGCCACATATGTCAAGCAACCTGTGAAACCGGGCAAGCTTTCAAACCCGGTTACGGCCTTTGTGCAATCGGTCTTTTCGCCCGGTTTGGATGCCACCAGCTTTTCCCAACACGCCAATGACCCGGCCAGTTCTGTGGTCGCACTGGTTGGGACGGTTCCCCCCAGTATCCGGCCAGATGTGCCAGCAGGCCAGATTCGCAACGTCATTTTCTATGCGATGGAATCCACGCCAGCCAAACTGACCGAAGGCTTTGGGGGCACCTATCCCATCATGCCAAACCTCGTCAGATATGCGGCGATGGGGCGCAAGTTTACCAATGTCTACGCCCATGCGCCTGCGTCCAACTATTTTCTGGTCTCGGCCGTCGCGGGCATTGTGCCGGAATTGTCAGCCGACAGCATGACCTATAGCCATCCTGATCTGCAGCTTGATACGATTGGCGATGTGCTGACCGGGCAAGGCTATCGTGCCGGGTTCTTCAATTCTGCCGACAACCACTTTCAAAACACGGCAGCCTTCATGACGGCTGCAAAGTTTGACCCGGTGTTGGACTATACTGACTGGCCCTGCGCCTCTCCGATCTATGGCACGGCCTACGATTCCGGTGCCGACGTCATCACGGCGAATGATCTGTGCACGATCAAACCACTGACAGACTGGATCGACGCAGACCCAACGCGCCCTTTCGTGGCGATGGTGCGGACGGGGATGACGCATTACCCGTATTTTCCGGGTGAAAATCCGACGGCCTACACCGAAAACGCCGATCTGAACCGCTATCTGAACGCGGCGCGTGTGGGGGATCAGGCCTTTGGGCAGATGATGGATCATCTGGCGGCGACGGGATTGCTGGACACAACTTTGGTGGTGGTGGTGGGGGACCATGGCGAGGCCTTTGGTGAACATGGCAACGTCGGCCACGCCAGTGCGATTTACGAAGAGAACATCCATGTCCCGCTGGTGCTGATAAATCCGGTGCTGTTTGCGGGGGACAGTTCCGATGTTCTGGCCGGCATTTCCGATCTGTCCCCGACCATTCTTGACCTGTTGGGACTGCAGGCACCAGCCTCATGGCAAGGGCGCAGTTTGTTTGCCGAAGGGCGGCCCGACGCAGTTTTGTTTTTCGCCCCGTGGAACGGCTTTCAGGTTGGTTTCCGGCAGGGGACGCGCAAATACATCTACAACGCGCAGTCGGATGAAAGCTGGATGTTCGACCTGAAGACCGATCCGGATGAACGCACCAATCTGGTGGCCACGGACCCTGCCGCAGCCGCACAGGCGCGGCGCATCATGGCAGCACTGGTCAACGACCAGTTGGCGCAAACGGCCCGGCTTTTGCAGGGGTCGGTTCCTGACACAACACCGCAGGCATCGCCCGAAGGCGGGCTGGACCTATACGCAACAGGCACGATGTTTCGCACGGCGCCGCAGGTGCAGATCAGCATAGATGGCACCAGCCTCGGACAGATCAGCGTGACCGCGGCCCAGTCAAACGCGGACACAGCTGTGGCAGATGAAGCCTTGGATCAAACAGTTGCGGTCTATCACTTGCCGCTGGGGCCACATGAGTGCGCCAAGCGCATCGAAGTGACCTTTCTGAACGACGAATGGGAAGGCGAAAATCTGACAGGCGACACGGATCTTTATGTGCAACGGCTGGATATTGATGGCCGATCCTATTGGCCCAAGCGGTATGAACTGGCAACGGAACGGGCGGGTGGGGTGAAACGCGGTTACTTTTCCTTGTGGCGGTCGGGCAGTTTCTGGGTTGATCTGGACCTGTCGCCCACCTGTCTGTCAGACAGTCTTTCGCAGAAATAGGCGTCAGCGTGCCCTGTCAGGGCAGCAGGGACGGCACCGTCAGCAGCCCGGCAATCTCGCGCCGGAAGGGCAAGGCATCGCCTGGATCGGGCGCATCCAGCCCTTCGGCAAAGCGGCGTCCGGCATAGGTGGCCCAGGCAATGGGGCCGGGGGCTGCGGCATCACCGATGCATTGCACCGTCTGCATGCCCGCCGCCACCCAGTCTGATTGGCGCGCCATGAGTGCTTGATACAGCGCATCTTGCGGCACACGGCTGGTCACCATCAGCACGGCATCGCAGGGCAGGTCTGTCTGCTGGCCCGTCCATGTGCAGCCCAGAATGACGCCCTGCGCTGTGAT
>JANNBG010000257.1:0-2636 GCA_031385205.1 Rhodobacterales bacterium | reverse complement strand
TCTTGTAGATCTCGTAAACCAGATGCATTGACAGATCGTCGAAGTAATCTTCGACCGGATGGGCGCGCTTCGGCCCATGCCCTTCGCTTTCATTGAACTTCGGGATCGCCGCCAGATCGACCTTCACCGGGGTTTCGATACGGTCGAGCACCGCCTGCATGCCTTCGTTGAACTTCTCGGTGAAAAAGATGTGGTCGTAGCGGCCGCCGTTGACGATATAGGTCGAGATATGGCCCGACATGGCCGACCAATGGATGTCCGGCTCCATCGGTTTTTTGAAGCGGATGGTATCGCGCGTGAACAGCAAAAACCGCCGGAAACTGGCGATTTGGTCGAACTCCTGTTTCCCATCATCGCCGCCCACCTGAATGCCGTATTTCTGCATCAACAACGGCACGAGGTTGCCGCGATAGCGTTTGCCATTCCTTTGGATGCCGCAAATCTTGTCGAAAAACGATGACAGGATGCGGGTGTACGGGTTCCTTACACAGGTGAAGGCATAGCTTTTGTGCCGTTTGACATTGCGTTCGATAATCGGCTGCGATGCCTCGATCGACCATTTGTGCATGTCGCCCTGCGCATCATGGATGTCGCCGTCGAAAAACCGACCGTGGTCGGAATAGAACATGATCTGCCCGATGGAGGAACACGCGCATTTCGGCACGACGCGGTACACGACGCTTTCGGTTTGCGTCATCCAGGTGCCTGGAAATCCCATAAAGTCATGCCTCCTGCTGCCCGCCGACGGGCCTTTGCGCCGCCTGTGGCACATTTGGACCTTAAAGAACAAAGAAACTCTGTCTTTTCAATGGACGATAAAGCTATTTAGGAAACAGTGGCAGGCAAACGGGGTCATTGGTTTCAGATATGGCAAAGATTGCCTACATTCTTTTGTGTCACAAAGACCCGGAAGGCATCATCGCACAGGCCAATCGGCTGACGGCGGTGGGTGATTGCATATCGATTCACTTCGATGCGCGGTCCGCGCGTGAGGATTTTGAGGCGATCAAGGCGGCCTTGGGTGGCAACCCGGCGGTGACCTTTGCACGGCGGGTGCGCTGTGGCTGGGGGGAATGGTCACTGGTAGAGGCGACACTGCTGGCCCTGCGCGCGGCGGTGGATGCCTTCCCGCGCGCCACGCATTTCTACATGCTGTCGGGCGACTGCATGCCGATCAAGTCAGCCGAATATGCACATGCGTTTCTGGATAAGGACGAGGCGGATTACATCGAAAGTGTGGATTTCTTCAACTCTGACTGGATCAAAGTCGGGATCAAGGAAGAACGCCTGATCTATCGCCACTGGTTCAACGAACGCACGACGAAATGGGCCTTTTACGCGTCGATGCGGGTGCAAAAGCGCCTTGGGTTAGAACGCAAGGTTCCCGCCGATATCGCCATGCAGATCGGCAGCCAATGGTGGTGCCTGCGCCGCCGCACGGTGGAATGGGTGCTGGATTTTACCCGCAAACGCCGTGATGTGATGCGGTTTTTCCGCACGACATGGATACCGGATGAGACGTTCTTTCAAACCATCGTGCGCCATCTGGTGCCCGAGGCGGAACTGCGCACCCGCACCCTCACCTGCCTGATGTTTTCAGATTATGGCATGCCAGTCACGTTTTATGACGATCAGTATGATCTGCTGCTGTCACAGGATTTCCTGTTCGCGCGCAAGATCAGCCCGGATGCGAAAGACCTGAAGCAACGTCTGGGCGATCTGTACGCAGCTACAGGCGTGCGGTTCCAAATTTCAAACGAAGGCCGCAGCCTGTACAAATTCCTGACGGGCCGGGGGCGCATTGGCCGCCGTTTCGCGCCGCGGTTTTGGGAGACGGAATCGAGCGTGGGGCGCGAACGCACGCTGTTGATGGTGGTGTGCAAAAAATGGCATGTGGCCAAGCGGCTGGTCGATAGGGTGCGCGCGGTGACCAATCTGCCTTGCGTGGACTATCTGTTCAACGAGGTGGATGCAGGCCTGCCAGACCTTGGCGGTATTCAATCAACGCTGGAAAAACGCATGCGGCATAGGAAGGCCTTAGTGCGGATGTTGTTCGATTACTGGCAGTCGGATCAGCTTCTCATCTGCATTGACCCGGCCAGTCTGGACCTGATGCAGGATTTCTACAATGACAAGGCCGAGGCGCGGCTGCTGGAGGTGGAGTGTGATTTCACCGATGATTACCTGATGGGCCATGCGCGCCGCGTGGGTCTGGCGGGGGACAAGACGCCGAAACAGACGGTAGACAAGCTGCTGCCAACCATCCGTTATGATGTGCATTTCGAGTCCGACAAGATCAGGGATGCGGGGTTCAAGAAATTTCGGCGGGTGCGGCAGTCTGGGTCAGTGGATGAAAACACCGCGGCACTGGCGGATTTCCTTGGCATCCCGGTGGAAAAGGCGCGAGAGATTGCGTCAACCGCCCAGCTTTTTGTGGATTGACCGATGACCTATGACCCCAACAACATCTTCGCGCGCATCCTGCGGGGGGAAATTCCGAACCGCACGGTGATGGACACGGGCCATACGCTGGCCTTTCATGACATCAATCCGCTGGCGCCGGTGCATGTGCTGGTGATTCCGAAGGGGGCCTATGCGACGTTTGACGACTTTGCAGCACGGGCAGAGGCGGCGGA
>JANNBG010000228.1:0-9493 GCA_031385205.1 Rhodobacterales bacterium | reverse complement strand
CGGTCGCCGATAAAGCGCATCCGCACACCCTCAGCCGCCAGCCTGTCTGCCTCACGTTGAATATACCGTGCGAAAATAGCCATCAGACCCAGCACTTCCTCCGTCGACCGTTTCCAGTTCTCGGTGGAAAATGCGTAGATCGTCAGCCAGCGGATGCCCAGATCCGGTGCCACCCGCACGATTTCCTTGACACGTTCCGCGCCCTTCCTATGCCCCACAAGGCGCGGCCAGCCCCGATTGGTGGCCCAGCGGCCGTTGCCATCCATGATGATGGCGACGTGGTCGACCGGATGTAGCTCACGATGGTCTTTTGCCGCCAAAGCCATTTATCCTTGCTGCCGCCACGAATTTTCTGCGAAAATTCAAAGAAAATCTACCGTGATGATGACCAGAATTTTCGCAGAAAATGCGTGGCATCAAACATGCATGATTTCCGCTTGCTTGTTTTCCAGCGCCTTATCAATCGCCGCAATCGCCTTGTCGGTCAGCTCCTGCACCTCTTCCGACCACATCTTCTGGTCGTCCTCACCCATGCCCTTGGCTTTCTTGATCTGGTCCATCCCATCGCGCCGCACATTGCGGATCGAGATTTTGGCGTTCTCCGCATAGGTGCCCGCCACCTTGGACAGCTGCTTGCGGCGTTCCTCGTTAAGCTCCGGAATGGGCAGGCGGATCAGCGGGCCGTCCACCACCGGGTTGATGCCGATGCCGCTCTCGCGGATCGCCTTTTCAACTTTGGAGATCATCGCCTTGTCCCAAACGTTGATGACCACCATGCGCGGTTCGGGCACGTTGACCGTGCCCAACTGGTTGATCGGCGTCATCTGACCATAGCTTTCCACCATGATCGGCTCCACAATCGACGCCGACGCGCGGCCCGTGCGCAGGCTGGCGAATTCGGCCTTCAGCGATGTCATCGCTCCATCCATCCGCCGCTGGATCGCGTCCGTATCAATTTCGATGTCATCAGCCATGGTCTAAGCCCCATCTTTCAGGTTTTACCTATTTCTATAGCCATACGATGATCGTTTTGCCAGAGACAGGATCGCCTTACCGATAATGGCATAGCGGCGGGCGAGGTGTGCCACGTTCGGTCCCAGTCATGCCCTCGTGCCAGCCCGCCGCCATTGTGATCAGGTCGTATTCGAACCAAAGCCATGCATTTATTTTGGGCTGATCCCGTTCATCTGCGGCAAGATCATAGCCTTGGACCGTGGCGGTATAGCGCGCCATGACCGAGGTATCATAGGGTAGCTCCTCATTCTGATCGTCATTGCAGGGAACCTCAGCCCCCAAAGCGCGAACATATCCCCCGAAACCCGTGGACAGCGCCGAATAGCTGCGATTGATCACCTCGATGTCCGGGATTGCAGCGCAAGGCCCTCTGACATTCTGGAAAGCTACAGGCGGCCGCAAGACAGATGGCGAGTAGAACCGCAAATCTCCGGCGATAATTCCGGCACCGATAAACGCTATGAAGTCAGCGAACCCAGCGCCAGATTTGCCACCCTTCAATCCATCAAAGACGAAAGGAGCATCACCCAAAAAACAGCCCCGCTCTCCATCGGAGGCATCGGCGTCGATGGCAGACGTGATCGCCCGAATTTCAAGCGACGCGATAGTATAGTCGCTTTGAATATCGGGCAGCCGGATCGTGCAGATATCCTCATCCAAGACCACATACCGGCCCTGCTGTTTCGCTTTGCCGTTGGTCAAGGTCATGCTCATCAGCGCATCAATCTGCTCCGCGTCAAACCCGGCTCTTTCTGCAGCCTCGCGGCTGTCTGCGCCGATTGTACAGCCCTGCCCGCCCATCAACGCCAACAGTTCTACATCGTCTGCACGCGCAACCTGCGCGGACAGGAATGCCAGCACTAAGATTGGCCACCTCAATCCTGCACCCGTGTATACGTCCCCTGCCCCGCCAGTATCCCCTTGAACCCCCCCGGTTCATCCAGACTGAACACGATGATCGGCAGATTGTTGTCCCTTGCCAGCGCAATCGCCGATGCGTCCATCACGCCCAGATGTTTCTGCAACACCTCGTCATAGGTCACATGATCGTACCGTTTGGCATCCGCATGCTTTTTCGGGTCCTTGTCATAAACCCCGTCCACCTTGGTGCCCTTGAAAATCGCCTGACACGTCATCTCGGACGCCCGCAGCGTGGCTGCCGTATCCGTCGTGAAATACGGATTGCCCGTGCCCGCTGCAAAGATACACACCCGCTTTTTCTCTAGGTGCCGCACGGCGCGCCTGCGGATATACGGCTCACACACCTGATCCATCGGGATCGCACTGATCACCCGCGCGAACACCCCAATGGATTCCAGCGCCGCCTGCATCGCCAGCGCGTTCATCACTGTGGCCAGCATCCCCATGTAATCCGCCGTGGTGCGCTCCATCCCTTGCGCCGACCCCTGCAGGCCGCGGAATATGTTGCCGCCGCCGATCACCATGCAAATCTCGACCCCCATGTCGCGCACCGATTTGACCTCTTGCGCGATGCGCAGCACAGTCGGCGGGTGCAGACCGTAGCCCTGATCGCCCATCAAGGCCTCGCCCGAGATTTTCAGCATGACACGCTCGTAGGATGTTTTCGGCTGGTTCTGCGGCATGGCAAGGCACCCCTGTTGCGCGTGTGGTCGTATGGCTCTTTGATTGGCGCGCAAAATGTATGAAAACGGGGGCGGATTCAACCATGGAACGTCCCGTTTCGTGGCAAGGTGAGATTTGCGTATTTGGGCAGACAGAAAACCATAGATGCGGTGTCGCGAGAGGCGCCTGTTCTGATTGCAGGGCCGACGGCATCGGGCAAGTCGGCCTTGGCGATGGAACTGGCCGTGCGCGATGGGCGGGTGGTGGTGAATGCCGATGCATTGCAGGTATACGCCGACTGGCGCGTGTTGACGGCGCGGCCATCAGTGGTGGATGAGGCAATGGTTCCGCATGCGTTGTTCGGGCATGTGGGGTGGGATCAGACCTATTCCGTGGGGCATTGGCTGGACGAGGTGCAGGCCCATCTCGCGCGCCCGGTGGTGATCGTGGGGGGCACAGGCCTTTATTTCATGTCGCTGTTGGAGGGGCTGGTGGTGATTCCACCGATTCCTGCGCAAGTGCGCGCACGGGGTGATGCGATGGACCGCGTGGCGATGCTGGACGCAGTGGATGCCGACACGCGGGCACACATTGACGTGATGAACCGGGCCCGCGTGCAACGCGCGTGGGAGGTGCAACAGGCCACAGGCCGGGGGCTACGGTCTTGGCAAGCCGAGACCGGGGCACCGCTGCTTGCCCGCAGCGCGGTGGAGGCGTTGGTGCTGCGGCCCGATGTGGCGGCATTGAATGCACGCATCGACGCGCGGTTTGATGCGATGATGCATGAGGGCGCGCTGGAGGAGGTGCGCCGGGTTCTGCCCAAGTGGGATGCCGCGCGCCCTGCTGCGCGGGCAATCGGTGCAGCGGACCTTATGGCCCATCTGCGCGGCGAACTGCCATTGGATGCCGCGATCACGGCGGCCAAGCTGGCCAGTCGCCACTATGCCAAACGTCAGCGCACATGGCTGCGCCGCCGCATGGCCGACTGGCGGGAACTCGCCTGAGACCAGCCCCCGCATGGGCCGGAAACACCGGTGTTGCAGCATTGCACGGGTCCGGACACTTTTTTGCTTGGGTTGTGTGGCTCGTCCTGCTTATCTGCACCGATGCAAGACAAAATCACCAAAACCATGCAAGACCTGCCCCCCCCTTCGCAACTGCGCCTGATGGCGATCCCCCGGCTGGCCGCCGGTGGCCGCTGGCGGGTGGAGGCGATGCGATCCCTTTCCGAAGCCTGTCTCTTGTGGTTCACCAAGGGTCAGGGGCGCCTGACCATCGGTGGTGTGACGCGTGGCTATACCGCGCATAATGTGGTGTTCATTCCACCCGGTGTCATGCACGGCTTTGACGTCGGCCCGCAGGTCTTTGGCACCGCGGTGTTTTTTGGGCGCGACTGTGATGTGACCCTTCCCAGCACGCCGCAACACATCCGCATCCGTGAAGTGCATGCCCAGCAAGAGATCAATGTGACACTCGACATGATTCTGCGCGAGATCGACAGCACATCCGCAGCACACGAGCGCGCCACGCGACACTACCTTGGGTTGCTCGGGGTCTGGTTGGAACGTCAGGTGCTGCGGGCCGCACCGGATGTGGCCAAACCTGATGCCGCCCGCAAGCTGGTGGCGCGATATACCGCTCTGTTGGAACGCGAGTTCCGCTCCGGCATGGGGATTGCCGATTTTGCTGCAGCCCTTGGCGTGACACCCACGCATCTGACGCGGTGCTGCAAGTCGGCATCGGGGCGGGCAGCGCATGAATTACTGCAGGACAGGCGGTTGTTCGAGGCGCGCCGGTTGCTGACGGATACAAAACTGGGGGTTGCGCGCATCGGGGAATCACTCGGCTTCAACTCGCCCGCCTATTTCACGCGGGCGTTTCAGCAGGAAACCGGCCAATCCCCCACAGCCTTTCGTCGCGCACGCCCCGCATGATGATTATGCGGCCAACCATGGGATGCATGTCGTAAAAGCGTCGTGAAAAGGCGAAAGCAGACATTGACGCCTCTGGGGAATTGGTGCGCTATAGCAAAAGTGCGCGCCGGGCAGAATTGGCCTGGTTGGGATTGCCATGCACCAACAACAAACGATGCTGCCTGTCAGGGAGACGGATATGAACATGATGACACAGACCGCAAAGGGCCTGCACCCGGCGGCAGAGATGTATGCCGCAGAGCACCAGGCAGGCCAGTTGAGCCGCCGGGAATTTCTGACGCGCACCACAGCCATGGGTGTGGGCGCTGCTGCCGCCTATGGCCTGATCGGCCTGCCCGCCCCTGCGATGGCGCAAGAGGCCAAGGTCGGTGGCGTGCTGCGCATGGCGATGGAAACCAAGGCGCTGAAAGACCCGTGCCTGGCCGACTGGCCACAGATTGCCAACGTTTATCGTGGCTGGCTGGAATATCTGATCCAGTACAACAGCGATGGCACGTTCGAAGGCCGCCTGCTGGAAAGCTGGGATGTCAACGAGAACGCCACGGAATACACGCTGCACATCCGCCCGGGTGTCAAATGGAACAACGGCGATGATTTCACCGCCGATGACGTGGCGCGCAATTTTGCCCGCTGGACCGATGGCAATGTTGAAGGCAACGCCATGGCCTCGCGCTTTCCCGGCCTGCAGAACCCCGACACCAAGGCCCTGCGCGATGGTGCCGTGACGGTTGTTGATCCGATGACGGTAAAGTTGTCTCTGTCTGCGCCTGACATTGCCGTAGTGCCGAACATTGCCGACTATCCGTCGGCGGTTGTGCATGCATCGCTGGCTGATGGTGCAGACCCGGCGACAGCGCCGATCGGCACCGGGCCTTATGTGCCGGGCGAGATCGTGGTGGGCACCAAGATGACGCTGGTGCGTGCGCCAAACCACAGCTGGTGGGGCGGCACGGCGCCCTTGGACGAAATCCAGTACATCGACTTTGGCACCGACCCATCGGCCATGGTGGCGCTGGCCGGGTCGGATGAAATCGACGTCAGCTATGAAACCACGGGCGAATTCATCGACATCATGGATGGCATGGGCTGGGTCAAATCCGAAGCTGTGACGGCCGCGACGATCTGCGTGCGGTTCAATCAGGCGTCGGATCTGTACAAGGACGGCAAAGTCCGCGCGGCCTTGCAGGCTGCGGTGGATAACAAGGTGGTGCTGGAACTGGGCTATAATGGTTTGGGCAAACCTGCCGAAAACCACCACGCCTGCCCGGTGCACCCGGAATATGCGCCACTGCCCGCACAGGTGGTCGACACTTCGCTGGCCAAACCGGCACTTGCCGCCGCTGGCCTTGCCGATACCGAACTGGAACTGATCTCGCTGGATGACAGTTGGGAAGCGGCAACCTGCGATGCCGTGGCAGCCCAGATGCGCGATGCTGGCGTGAACATCAAACGGACGATCCTGCCGGGGTCAACCTTCTGGAATGACTGGCAGAAATACCCGTTTTCGGGCACCACATGGAACCACCGCCCACTGGCCGTGCAGAACATGTCGCTGGCCTATACCAGCACCGGATCGTGGAATGAAACCGCCATGGCCAACCCGGAGTTTGATGCCACAATGACCCAGGCCATTGCCCTTGCGGACGCGGACAAGCGCCGCGAACTGATGGCCAAGCTGGAGGGCATCCTGCAAAGCGAAGGCGTCATGGTGCAACCGTTCTGGCGGTCGTTGTTCCGCCATCACAAAGAAGGCGTCATCGGCGTGGAGATGCACCCGTCATTCGAACACCACCATTCACAGTGGTCGCTCGCCTGATCCACTTCTGACAAACCGGATGCGCGCCCCTGTTTGGGTGCGCACCCACCATCACTTTGTGCCCTCCTCGCATTGCGCTTGGGAAAGGAGCCATCATGCTTGCCTTCGTCATCCGGCGTCTTGGCGTCATGTTGCTGACTGCACTCGCCCTGACCTTCATCGTCTTTTACATGACGAACCTGCCACCCAATCTTGAAAAGCTGGCGAAATCCGAAGGCTCCGTCCGTATGGATGATGCCGCCGTGGATCGCTGGATCGAAGAGAATGGCCATGGTGGGTCGGTCTTTGCGCGCTATGGCCAATGGCTGGGTGTCCTGCCGGGCTGGACGCGGACGGATGAAAAGGCCGTCACGCGCGGGCGCTGCATTGATGATGGCGTCTTGGCCGCCGATGCGCCGCGTTACTGCGGGCTGTTGCAGGGCGATTTGGGCTTTTCCACCGTGTTCAAGGAGCCCGTGCGCGATGTGGTGGTGCGCGGCCTTGGGCATACGGGCCTGCTGATGTTATGGGTGATGCTGATCATGGTGCCGACATCCTTGCTGTTGGGGGTGCTCGCGGGCATGCGTGAAGGGTCCAGCACCGACCGCGTGCTGTCGACCGTGGCCATTGTGACCACGGCCACCCCGGAATATGTCTCTGGTGTCATCTTCGTCGTCATCTTTGCCACGGCCACGACGGGTCTGTCGCCCGTATTGGCGGAATGGGGCTGGATCGACGGCAAAACGCTGTTTCAGGGTACGGCCACCAGTGCGATGGATAACATCACCTTCTGGAACTTTACCCTGCCGGTGATGACCATCGCGCTTTACGGCATCGGCTATATCGCCCGCATGACACGCGCGTCGATGACCGAAGTCATGACCCAGCAATACATCCGCACAGCACGCCTGAAAGGCGTGTCCTTTGGCCAGGTCGTCATGAAGCACGCGCTGCGCAACGCGCTGATTGCGCCCTTTACAGTGATCATGCTGCAGTTCCCCTGGCTGCTGAACGGTGTGGTCATCGTGGAAACCCTGTTCAACTACAAAGGCTTCGGCTGGACGCTGGTGCAGGCGGCAGGCAACAATGATATCGAGCTGCTGCTGGCCTGTTCTGTCGTGGCCGTGTTTGTCGTGCTGGTGACGCAGTTGATTTCCGACATTGGCTACGTTTTCCTGAACCCCCGTATCCGGCTGGCATGAGGACAGACACATGGAATCTCTTACCTGGTTCGGCAGCTATTCCGCGACCTTTTCGCTGCCGATATCGGCCTCTCTTGCCGGTCTTGTCGTATTGTTTCTCACCAGCGGGCTGATTGGTTTTGCAAGCGGGAATGGCCAGGTCGCCCTGTTGCGCACGGGCTTTGTGACCATGACCTTTCTCTTCGTGTCCTTCTTTATCCTGATCTACCTGTTCCTGAGCGGCGGTGCCGACGTGAACTATAATGCTGTTATCCGCGGATTGCTGATGTTTGCTGCCGTGCTTGTGGCCTTTGGCCTGTTTGCAGCGCTGACCAGTTGGATCTTGCGTGCCTCTGTCGAAGATGCGCCGAGCCTGTTGCGCAGGCTGCGCGGCTGGTTGTGGTGGATCCTGGCGGCACTGGTCATGGCCTGGCTGTTGCTGACACTGTTGCGCACCACGCCCGCCGACCGTGGCATCGTGGCGTCAATCTTGGGACAGCTGCTGCCGGTCTGGATTGCGCTTGTGGTCACTTTTACCGTCTCGATCCGTTTCAAGCGGCGCCTGGGGCTCTACGGCAAACTGTACGACAGCCCGGTCGCGATGATCGGCTTTGGCATTGTGCTGTTCTGGGTGTTTACCGCGCTTTTTGCCAACCTCATCATCACCTATGATCCGATTGCGCAATTGGGGTCGGTCAAGAATCCGCTGCCCGGCAGTGTCATTGGCGAAACGGTCGAGGGGGCATTTCCGTGGTACTTGCTGGGCGGCGACCATCTGGCCCGCGATGTGTTCAGCCGTGTGGTCATGGGGGCGCAACGCGTGCTGCAGATTGCCCCGGCCGCCACCATGTTCGCCTTCATGGTCGGCATCACGCTGGGCCTGCCAGCCGGCTACTTTGGCGGCAAGTATGACACAGGCCTCTCCTTCATCGCCAACCTTGTGCTCGCCTTCCCGGTGATCCTGCTGTTCTACCTGCTCGTCACGCCAGAAATCAGGGATACCGGCATTCCGATCATCCTCGCTGCTGTTCTGTTCATCTTTCCGATCATTTTCCTGACCATCCTGTTCAACAGCCGGTTCTTCACCAACCCACCCCGGCGTAACATCTACGTGGGCCTCACACTGGTCATTGGCCTCTGGGCCTATTCCGGCCTTGCCTTTAACGCGGACCCGACAGGCATCTGGCATATGGAGCCGAACCTGCTGAACGTGTTCGTCTCCGTCGTCTTCGTCAACTCGCCCGGCGTGTTCCGCATCGTGCGCGGCATCGTGATGGATATCAAATCGCGCGATTATGTCGCCGCAGGGCAAACGCGCGGCGAAGGCCCGTGGTATATCATGTTGTGGGAAATCCTGCCCAATGCGCGCGGCCCCCTGATCGTCGACTTTTGCCTGCGGATCGGGTATACAACTATCTTGCTCGGCACGCTTGGCTTCTTTGGCCTTGGTGTGTCGCCTGAAAGCCCCGATTGGGGCAGCACCATCGACGATGGCCGCCGCCTGCTGATGATCTTCCCCCACCCCGCCGTCGTGCCCGCTTTGGCGCTGATGAGCCTGGTCCTCGGTCTTAACCTGCTTGCCGATGGTCTGCGCGAAGAAAGCTTGAAAGACTGATGCCCCGTTTCGCATTCATCTTCCCATAAATAACCGGGGGGTCCGGGGGCGGGCCCCCGTGTCCCGCAGCAAACAGCGAGAACCGCCATGTCAGCCACGCCTTCGCAAAACTGGGATCCATCGAAGCCAATCCTCGAAATCGAGAATCTCTCGATCTCGTTCTTCACCCGCCTGCGCGAAATCCCCGCCGTGATGGATTTTTCCTGCACCGTCATGCCGGGCGAATCCATGGGGCTGGTGGGCGAGTCTGGCTGTGGCAAATCCACCGTCGCCCTCGCCGTCATGCGTGATCTGGGCAAGAACGGCCGCATCACGGGTGGGTCGATCAAATTCAAGGGCCGCGATCTGACCCATATGGGGGATGAGGAGC
>JANNBG010000193.1:0-4718 GCA_031385205.1 Rhodobacterales bacterium | reverse complement strand
GCCGAACGGGGCGGGCAAATCGACGCTGTTCAACCTGATTACCGGGAACCTTGCGCCGGATGCGGGGCGGATCATGTTTCTGGGGCAGGATGTGACGGGGTATCCCGCAATGAAGCGGGTCAAGATGGGGGTGGGGCGGTCGTTCCAGATACCGCAGCCGTTTGAAGGGCTGACGGTGTTTGAAAACCTGCTGGTGGCGGCGAGTTTCGGGCGGGGCAAAGCGGAAGCAGCAGTGACGGATGATTGCGCGGCAATCCTGGAGCAGACCGAGCTGATGCGGCGGGCGAATACGCCTGCGGGGGCGCTGTCACTGCTGGAACGCAAACGGCTGGAACTGGCGCGGGCGATGGCGACGGGGCCGGAACTGCTGCTGCTGGACGAAATTGCGGGGGGACTGACGGACGGGGAATGTCAGGCTCTGGTGGCGACGATCAAGGGCATTCACGCAGGCGGCACGACGATCATCTGGATCGAACATGTGCTGCACGCGCTGAACGCGGTGGTGGAGCGGCTGGTGGTGCTGGACTTTGGCCGGGTGATCGGGGTGGGCACACCGGACGAGATGATGGCATCGAAAGAGGTGCGTGAGATTTATTTGGGAATTGACGCATGAGCCTTTTGCAAACCACGGGGCTTGTGGCGCAATACGGGCAGTTTCGGGCGTTGTTCGGGGTGAATATCACACTGAACGCAGGCGAGACGGTGGCGATTATCGGGGTGAATGGTGCGGGGAAAACCACGCTGCTGCGGTCGATTGCGGGGGTGTTGCGCAATGGGGCGGATCAGGTGCGGCATCGGGGCGAGGCGATCGGCGATTTGCCTGCAGATGCGGTGATGAGCCGCGGCGTGGCGATGGTGCCGGAGGGGCGCAAGTTGTTTCCATCGCTGAGCGTGGAGGAGAACCTGCTGATCGGGGGGCAAGTGCGGCGCGTTAGCGGATTCTGGACGCTGAACACGGTGTATGACCTGTTCCCGATCCTGCGCGAGCGTCGCCTGTCACCGGGCACGGCTTTATCTGGGGGTCAGCAACAGATGGTGGCGATTGGCCGGGCGCTGATGTCAAACCCGGAGGTGTTGCTGTGCGATGAGATCAGCCTGGGGCTGGCGCCGGTGGTCATCAAGGACATCTATGCGGCGATGCCACGCATCAAGGCGGCGGGGGCATCAGTGGTGATTGTAGAGCAGCACATCGGGCAGGCCTGGCGCGTGGCGGACCGCATCTATTGCATGATGGAGGGGCGGGGGACGCGGGAAGGCCGTGCGGATGCCATCAGCCGGGCGGATATTCATGCGGCGTATCTCGGGGCGGTGGTGTGATGGGCGTGTGGGGTAGGGTGCGTGATTTCACGCACCATCATGCGGGCAGCGTGGTGCGTGCAAGCACGCACCCTACGGTGGCACGATGTACTGGATCGACACGCTTGTGCAAGGCCGTCTGTTGGGTGGGCTTTATGCGCTGTTCGCGGCGGGCCTGAGCCTTGTGTTCGGCATCATGCGGTTGGTCAATCTGGCGCATGGTGATCTGATCGTGTTCGGGGCTTATCTGATCCTCATCATCGTCACGATGACCGGGCTAAACCCGTTTCTGGCGGTGTTTCTTGCAGCCCCGGTGATGTTTGCGCTGGGCTGGGCGTTGCAGCGGTTCGTTTTGAATCGGGTGCTGGGCAAAGATATTCTGCCACCGCTGCTGGTCACCTTCGGCCTGTCCATCGTCTTGCAAAACGCGCTGCTGGAGGGGTTTTCGGCGGATAGTCAGCGCATTTCGGGCGGGGCGCTGGAAACGGCATCGCTGAACCTTGGCGTGGTGACAGTGGGCATCATGCCGCTGCTGACCTTTGCCACGGCGATTGGCGTCATCATCGCGCTGAACCAGATCTTTTACCGCACGGCCTTGGGGCGCGCATTTCGGGCGACGTCGGATGACCCGGTGACGGCCAGCCTGATGGGCATCAATCCGGGGCGCATCTTCGCGCAGGCCACGGGGATTGCGATGGTCGTGGTGACGATTGCGGCGCTGTATCTGGGCATGCGGTCGAACTTTGACCCGGCGATCGGGCCTGCGCGGCTGATCTATGCGTTCGAGGCGGTGATTATCGGCGGGCTTGGCAGTTTGTGGGGCACATTGGCGGGGGGCATCATCATTGGGGTGGCGCAGACCGTGGGGGCGGCGGTGAACCCGGAGTGGCAGATACTGGCGGGGCATCTGGCGTTTCTGGTGGTGCTGCTGGTGCGCCCGCGTGGCCTGTTTCCAAGGGCGAACGATTGATGGGATACAGCGTCACCACCCGTACGCGTGCTGGCCGGATTGCCGGGATCATGGCAATCGCACTGATTGTGCTGGGCTTTGCTTTGCCGGCTTTCGCGGGCAGGGGCATCATTCAGGACATGTTCTTTATCCTGACAATGCTGACCCTTGCGCAGTTGTGGAACCTGCTGGCGGGCTATGGCGGGCTGGTATCGGTGGGCCAGCAAGCCTTTGTCGGCATTGGCGCCTATGCGATGTTTGTGGGCGTCATTCTGTGGGGATGGGATCCGGTGCTTGCCATCCTGCTGGGTGGGATTGCGGCCCTGATCCTTGCCATTCCCACGGCGTTCTTTGCGTTCCGTCTGCAGGGGGCCTATTTCGCCATCGGCACCTGGGTGGTGGCCGAGGTAACGCGCCTGATGGTGGCGCAGTGGAAGGCGCTGGGCGGGGGCACGGGCACGTCGCTGCCGCGTGAGGCGACGGGTGACATCATCGGGGTGCCGTTCGTGCAGACCCTGTTCGGGCTGCGCGAGGCTGCGGCGCGCGATGTGCTGGCCTATTGGCTGGCGCTGATCCTGTCCATCATGACCATTGGCTGCATCTATGCGCTGCTGCGCAACCGCATGGGGCTGGCGCTGGCGGCGGTGCGGGATAATACAGAGGCGGCTCAATCCGTGGGTGTGGATGCGGGGCGGATGAAGTGGCTGGTGTTTCTGGCGGCATCCTTTGGCACCGGGCTGACGGGTGCTTTGATCTATGTGCAGACGGCGCGCATATCGCCTGATGCGGCGTTCAGTGTGACCAACTGGACGGCCTATGTGATCTTTATCGTGGTCATCGGCGGCATTGGCACGATTGAAGGGCCGATTGTCGGCGTGCTGGTGTTCTTTGCGCTGCAAACGCTGCTGGCGGATTTCGGCAGCTGGTATCTGCTGGTGCTGGGCAGTCTGGGCATCATCATCATGCTGTTCGCCCCGCGCGGGCTGTGGGGGCTGTTTTCCGCCCGCACCGGCATCACAGTTTTCCCCGTGCAGCGCAGATTGCTGGGGACCAGGTAGGGGGAGAAAAATGGCTGATATCACGACGGACGTTCTGGTGGTGGGCACGAGGCCTGCGGGGTCTGCGACGGCGGCGTTGCTGGCCACCTACGGCGTGGATGTGCTGGTCATCAACCGCTATCGCTGGCTGGCCAATAGCCCGCGCGCGCATATCACCAACCAGCGCACGATGGAGGTGCTGCGCGATCTGGGGCGCGAGGTGGAGGCCGAGGCCTATCTGCACGCGGCCCCGCAAGAGTTGATGGGCGAAAACGTGTTCTGCGAAAGCCTTGCGGGCGAGGAGATCGGGCGGATCAAGACATGGGGCACGCATCCCTTGTCAAAGGCAGAACATCTGCTGTCATCACCCACCCTGATGAACGATCTGCCGCAGACATTTATGGAACCGATCCTGTTCAAGACGGCCTGTGCGCGGGGGGCACAGGGGCGGATGAGCATGGAATACATCAGCCATGTGCAAGACGCAGATGGGGTGACGACGACCTGCCGGGACCGTCTGACGGGGCATGATGTGACGGTGCGGTCGAAGTATCTGGTCGGGGCGGATGGTGGCAATTCGCTGGTGGCGGAACACCTTGGCCTGCCATTTGAGGGCAAGATGGGTGTGGGCGGGTCGATGAACATCGTGTTCCGCGCGGACCTTTCCAAGTATGTGGCCCATAGGCCAAGCGTTTTGTATTGGGTGATGCAGCCGGGTGCGGATGTAGGGGGCATCGGCATGGGCGTGGTGCGGATGGTGCGGCCATGGAACGAATGGCTGATCATTTGGGGTTATGACATCAACCAGCCTGCCCCCGTGGTGGATGCGGCGATGGCCACACTGGTGGCGCGGCAGTTGGTGGGTGATCCTGCGCTGGAAATTGAACTGCTGTCGGCATCTGTGTGGACGGTCAATAACCTTTACGCCACGCATATGCAAAAGGACCGCGCCTTCATCATGGGCGATGCGGCGCACAGGCATCCGCCGTCAAACGGGCTGGGGTCGAACACGTCTATTCAGGATGGGTTTAACCTCGCGTGGAAACTGGCAGCGGTGGTGAAGGGGCAGGCGGGGGCTGCGTTGCTGGACAGCTATTCGGTGGAACGCGCGCCCGTGGCCAAGCAGATTGTGACGCGGGCCAACCAGAGTATCGGGGAATTCGGGCCGATATTCGAGGCACTGGGGATGGATGGCGGGGTGGACCACGCCAAGATTCAGGCGAATATGGATGCGCGTTGCGATGCGACAGAGACTGGGGCGAAACAGCGTGAGGCGTTGCGGGCGGCGATGGCCTTCAAGACATACGAATTCGACTGCCACGGGGTAGAGATGAACCAACGCTATACATCCGCCGCGATTGTGACGGACGGGCAGGCGGAACCGGCGTATGTGCAGGACCGCGAGTTGCACTATGCGCCCACCACATGGCCCGGCG